>CACXFS010000017.1 GCA_902766885.1 uncultured Ruminococcus sp.
AACCTGCGGATTGAGCTTTTCTATTGCCTTTGCCAGACGGATGCCGCCGTGCTTCTCCGTCCACAACTCCAACTCGGTCATCAGCACGTCGCAGCCCTGAGCTTCGGCAAACGCAAGGGCAGGTTTCGGAGCTTGAAAGCTATGCAGCTCCGCCTCAGGGACGATCTGCGAAATATCCTTCTGCATCTCGTTGAGCGCAAATTTGTTATCATCTACATGGACGATCTTCAAAGCCTTGCGCATACCGTCACCTCTGCGGACAACAAAAAGCACAGGGGCAGTGATACACTACTCCTGTGCTGAATATAACGTATAGTTTGTAAAAAGGGCGCAGTTATGCCTTGCTTGCTTGCTTGCTTGCTTGCTTGCTTGCTTGCTTGCTTGCTACGAGCATACCCTGTCCCTCTCTTTCTGTCAAGCTGAATTATAAAAATATTCTTATTAATTATATCATGTTCTACAATTAAAGGCAAGAGCTTGAGATGAATTGATGATGGATTTTTTCTGCTTTTTATGAATCTGTTTTACCTCTTTATCAGTACAACTCCGAAAAGCAAAAAAGCAAACGCCGTGCGAATTACACACAGCGTTTGCTTTTTGGCTCCCAATCGGCTAATACACTTATGATTTCAAATCATCCTTATGAGTATCAGCCTTTTGATGTCCCTTTTACTTTATAAAAATCAAGGAAAAAACTTGTGTTGTTTCTAATAGGAAAATGTGCATTTTCAGGAACGGCACATGGGTAGTTCCGTTGTAACATATATTTATTCTAACCTTATTAGCTTTATTACTGTTTTTTCATTTTAATTATATCATTATCCCCAAGTGAAATTTTCCTTGCCTGCGCCGATTTCAAAATGATATTTTACTATACCGAGGTCTATTTTTGTATAAAAGCCTGTTCCTGCTTTTGCTGTTACCTTTCCGTTATCAAGGTTTAGAGTAAACTTCTGCTGATTCATCGCTGTAGGTGCAAGAAGTGCTGATTCAACGCCTGACTTAAACCATTCGGGGGAATTGCTGTTTAGGTTGCTTACTGCTTCCGCAGGCTTTGATTTATGCTGTACGCCTTGAGTTTTTCCGTAGCCGAGTGCGATAACAACTGTTAATTTCTCACCTTTGTTAATTTGAAAAGCACCGTTTACTTTTTTGTAGCTCATAGCAACCCAGCAGGTATTCAGTCCGAGCTGTTGTGCTTTCAGCACCAGACGTTCTCCGTAACATCCGCACAATTCATCGAGCCTGTCACCCTTTTTGCCGATAAGTGCGATATAATTTGTAACACCGCTGAACTTTCCGTAATGCGCCATAAAGCTGTCAAACGCTTTTGGCTCATTTGTGACAAGCTGAATGTGAAGATTTCCCTCTTTATTGCAAGCTTCAATTTCAGTCTGCAAGGCGTTTAAAATTTCCTTTTCAACAGCTCTTTCTTCGTACTGACGAACGCTGTGGCGGTTTTTGATTGCTTCAATTAAATCCATAATTTTCCTCCGGTTTCATATATTATCACCGCTTCTGTCGGGCAGAGATTCCATAATTTCTTTTGCGTGGGTGAGCATTTGCAAAAGTCTGTTCATTGCATCAGCATCGGCGTCAAAATAGTAATAGTTCTTTGTCCCCTCACGACGCATTTTAACAATGCCTGCCTCTCTGAGTATTTTCAGGTGATGTGAAACAGCAGGACGTGACAGATTTGTCTTTTGAGTTATAGCACCAACACGCACACCGCCGCATTCGCCCATCTGCATCATTTCAAGAATAAGGTGCTGGCGGTTTTCGTCTCCGAGCGCCAAAAGCGTTTTCTGACACGCCTTGAATTCATCAGCCAAATCAATTATTTTTTTCAAAATTTCACATCCTATTTGTTTATCTGTTTAAACCATTACACCACATAATCTTGCAAAAGATACATTCGTAAAGAAAATCAAGACAAATGAATTAAAAATAACAGCGACAAAATTACCTGCCGCTGTCATATCATAACAATTCATTCCTTATTGTCTTCTGAATTTTTTCTTCCCTTTCTGCCGTGCATTTTCTCGTCGTGGTTTATTCCCTTTACCTTGAACAGAATCAAATAGCCTGCGATAAGTGCAAGGAAGGTTGTCTGTGTGTAGAAAAGTGCATAGTCCTTGCTGCTGAAATCGGGTGAATCGTAATCCTTGAGCGAGCTGTCGGGTGATACGGTATAGAGCGGAACGTATTTGTCGTCCTGCGAAGAAATTACCGCCTCATCAACGCTTGATGCAGATACCGTCACCGCAGTGCAGGAAAGCAGCAAAGAAAGGCATATTAAAACTACAGATAAAGCTTTTTTCATCTATTAACAACTCCGTATAAGTATTTCATTTATTATACCACGGTTTACAACGCCGTTCAACAATATAGCACAAAAAATAAGCACAGCATTGCACTGCGCTCATTTTTTTGAATTATGAAGAGATGTTATTTTTCAGTAATTTTCTGCTTTTTATATTCCATCGGCGTACACCCGTAGATTTTCTTGCAAATCTCAATAAACGACTTTACATTCGGAAAACCGTTGTTCATAGCCGCCTTTGTAACAGTCTGCCCTTTATACAGCATTTCATTGAGTGCGTGTTCAAGCCGAACGCTGTTTAAGTACTGAGTAAAATTTGTGCCTGTAATATTCTTGAAATACTTTGAAAAATATGAAGAAGTAAGTCCTACAAGGTCTGCCATATCCTTCAGATTTATATTCTCGTTATAATTACAGCCTATGTACTCAATAATAGTTTTTGCGTATGCAAAGTTATCCGGCAGGTTAGTCGGAAGCAGGTTTTTCTTTTCAACAACACATTCACTCAGAAGCAAGTGATAGATATCCATAAAAACAGCATTGACCTTTAAAAGCTTGTATTCATCATCGCTTTCCATAATTGAAACAAGCTTTTTCAACATTTCGCTTATCCTGCCCCTGCTCTCAGCTTTGATTTTGAATTCTATGCGGTCGATTTCTTCACAAAACGACCGCATATATTCCTTGGAGAGAAGAACAACTATATATTTAATGACTTTGTTTTTATCGGGTGCACTTGTGATATGTATTTCTTCACTGTTGCAGAAATAAAATTCACCGCTGTTAATTTGTATGTTTTCTCCGCTGATTTTTGCATCAAGCACACCGTCAATCATATAGACTAACTCAAGTTCTTTGTGCCAATGCAAAAAGGTATTGCAACGCCAGCCGGGCTTGTCCTGCATAAGCACCTTGCCCGGAAGACTGCCGTCATATTTTACCACTTCATATATATACGTCATATTATCTCCTGCCTGAGCAAAGGAAAGTACAATCTGTCCCTTTGCTCAGTTCTCACTTATAAATATAAATATTATTTTGATTTAATTATAAACCAAATCAAGCGGAGATTCAACAGATTAATTAATGCGTTGCAGTTAAGCTTCTACAGATTCCGTTTCAGCAGGAACATAGCTTACATTCAGAGTATTTGTTTCGGGATTATATACTAAGCTTAGCTTCATTCCCTCGCTCAAGCCCTTGATTGTAATGCTCTTTCCTCTTGAGGTGCTTGCTGAAAGTGAATAGGTTTCGGAAGTTTCGGTATCTGCGGTGATTGTCAATGATGTGCTTGCGGCAACGCAGTTAAACTCGCTCTTAACCATATCAAACACATTACAGCTTATGTTATTTGACGAGATTGTTGTAAATTCCAGAGCGTATGTGCCGTTGTCCTGCTCTTCAAAGAATGTATCTCTGGCATCCCAAGCGTGCTCGTCTGTTGCATAATAGCACAGAACGTAGTGCTCGTTATCCTTTTCCTCGCCTGCGGGGACATAGTTTACATCTACTGTATTTGTGTCAGGGTGATAAACGAAGTTAATCTTCATTCCCTCGGTCAAGCCCTTGATTGTGATGCTCTTGCCTCTTGATGCGCTTGCAGAGAGAAAATACGTTTCGGAAACTTCAACATCTCCTGCAATTGTAAGTGATGTGCTTGCGGCAACGCAGTTAAACTCGTTGTTTACAAGGTCAAATACGTTACAACTAATGCTCGGAGCACTGTCGGCAACATAAGTGAATGTGTAAGTTCCGTCGTTCTTCTTTGTGAAATAAGAAGTCTTATCGTCCCAACTGTGCGTTTCTGAGTAATAGCAAAGTGCGTAGTCAGCCTCTGCGGGTTCAATAACGTCTATTGTACCGGGAGCAGGTGTGTAGTCTACCCATTTCTGAGTTGCGCTGTCATAGAGCATTCCGTTGATTGATTCGCACATAGTTGTGTCGTTTACAGCAACAAACTGAGTCTGCCATGCAGAGCCGTTGTAAGCCTGGAACTGTAATTTATCAATGTTTTCCGAATAGAATTCCTCTGCTTTGTAGGTGTATCTGAATACGGTAAGACCTCCGAATTTATCGGTTGTCTGAATCATATTTCTCTGTCCCCATACATTGTCGCCGGCATCAAAGCAGATGTTGGACTTAACAGTATATTTTGATGTCAGCCATTCTTCGGGAGCGGCAAAGTAAATTACAAGGTCTTTGTCATAGCCCTGTGTTGTTTTGCCTTTGATGTAATCAGCAATATCAGTCAGATTATCCATTGCATCTTTCAGCTCAAGATAACTCTGATAATTCTCGTCGGTATCCTCAGCAAAATTAATATCCTTATATGCTCTGTAGAGCTTTTTCAGATTCTGATACTGGTCATAGGAGCTGAAACTGTAGTAGTCAGCAAGCACCTTTTCAACCGCTGAAAGGATATTTTCATCAGCCTTTTCAATCGGGAATCTTGTGAAAAAGTCTGCAAGATATTTCTGAATGTTAGTAGCGTCAACTGCATTAACAGCTTCGTTTCCGTCAACGTCAGCTGCCTTTATCTGATCATCATCAAAAGCTTCCAATTCTGCAATATACTTCTGAACTAATGATACGTCTTTGACAGATACAATTCCGTCTTTAGTTACGTCACCATATAAGAAATTTACTGAACTTTCAGATAAATTAATGTTTGAAAGAGCCGAAATTTCGGAATTGTCTGACGAGTCTGTTATTTCATCGGGTGTGCTTTCACCTTTAACGGTTGAAGGTTCGGTTTCAACAATTTCAGCTGTAGTTTCTGTTGATTCGGGAGTTGTTTCTTCGGTAGCTGTCGGCTCTGTTGAGTCTGTCGGCTCGGTTGATTCAGACGGCTCTGTAGGAAGTTCTCCTCCGTTAAACAGAGAAGCTGTTACGTTGTATTTTCCCGAAGTTGTTGTGCCGTCGGGAGTAAAGCAATTGTTTGTACCGTCAAGCGTAATGTCAACAGTCTGCTTTTTGTTACCTGCGTTGTTGAAAATAATATACTGGAATGACGCAGGAACTTCGGCACAATAAATATCGTTGCCGTATTCATCTGTTGAATAGTAACTGCATCCGTAGCCGGGCCATACGCAGGTAGAGGTGTCAGCATCGCTCCAACCGTAGCAGTCAACCGACTCCCACTTTGTTGTATTCACATAGTAGTATGTAACTGTTTCAACGCCATCGGGAAGTGTTGAGCCTGTAACGGCTGTTGTTCCTGAAGTAGTTGCCTGCGTTGTTGCGTTGGTTTCTTCAATACTTGAATGTCTGCTGCCCTGCATAATGTAGGAATAAGCAGGATAGATTTTTTCATCGCAGAGGTTTGCACCGTAATAAATTACATTGCCGTCGTAAACTTCTACATAGTAGCCCTGTGAAAGACCGTCATAGAAGGTATAATCAAGCGAATGGGAACTTGAGCTCGGGTGAGTCGGTCCTGCAACAGAAGGATTGTGAATCATATTGCAGGCTGTGCCGTCTTCGTTTGAGTAGTTATATCCCATATTGAAGTCTTCGTGTGTGTGGCCCGACATCCAGATTATGTTGGGATACTTGTCCATGAGCGCCTTGAATCTGACGGTTGTAATATTAGAAGTTGACAGATGAGCCTTATAATATGGATTATCCATATCATCGCCTGCGCCATATCCGTTTATAGGTGAGTGCTGAATTAAGTAAATGTTATATCCTTTGCCGTAATTTTCAGCCAAGAGCTTTGAAACCCATTCAAGCTGTTCTTCGGAAAATTCATCGCAGGAGCTCGGGTCTGAAGAATTTTCGAGAGCCATAAAGATGAACATATCACCTGTTGTCGGCTCTGTAACGTAATAATACGGCTTGTTAGCATCGTAGTTTTCCTTTGTATTGTCTGTACCCGACGCTCTTACGAATTCCTTGTTACCGCTCTGAACGCCCGTTCTCATATCGTGATTTCCGTTTGACTCGTAAACGGGATTGTCGTAATCGGAGTCAGCAAGAATCTGCTCGTAAATGTCCCATTCCTTTTTCGGGCCTGATGCGTTTGTCACGCTGTCGCCCGAAGTTACGATAAAGTCAGTACCCATATCGCTTGCATATTTCAGAGCAGCTTCCCAGTGCTTGCTTGCGTTAACGTAAAAACCGCCTGCATCAATATGTATGTCGGAATATGAATTAAATGTGTAGAGTGAATCTTCGGGTGAGTAAGGCAGCTGCTTGTTTTCGGGAACGTCATACACCGAATAAGCGTCTGCTACGCTCGGATACTCGGCAAAATTACCTGTATCGTCTGCCTTGACAGCAATAATTTTCTTAGCGTCGGCAGGAATTGCTGTGTGGTAATCAAACTCGAATGTTCCTGTCTCTCCGGCAGCAAGAGTCATTGAGTCGATTTCGTAATAACCCTCAAGAGCTTTTTCGTCATCAGCCCAATAAAGGTTGTACTTGCCCTCATCAGCGGGAGTAAACGTGATTGTACCCTCGGCATATCCGGGAGTATCAGCGTCAGTACCCGTGAACTGATAAGCGATTGCAGAATTATTTTCTGCTGTGTATGCCGCTGCCGACATAACAGTTGTGCTTGTGAGCAGGCACAAGCAGAGTAAACTTGATAAAATAGATTTAAGTAAATGCTTCTTTTTAATCAAGATTATCATCCTTTCTTGTTAAAATAAATAATATTTCCGTTTCCAATTTATAATTATTATATATTTTTCCTTTGCAAATTCATAGTCGAAAAGAGTGTAAAAGATTGTTGTTTTTCGTGTTAGCTTTCGCTAATCCACAACGAAAGTCACAAAACCAGCCGTTAATCATTCATAATACATCTTATACATCATTGTCATTAATTGTTTTACAAGTAAATAACCGCCCACATATCCGAAATATGAGCGGTTATCTGTAATATTAATTATTTGAATGTTCCGTTTGCAGGATTATCAAGCACTTTTCCGTTTTCCGAAAAACGTGAGCCATGGCAAGGACAATCCCACGAATTTTCGGCTCTGTTCCACTTCAGCGCACAGCCGAGATGAGGACACCGGTGTTCGCTAACTGTGAGCAGATTTTTTGTCGTTTCAAAACCATTTAAAAATAGTTGTGACTTTAAAATACTGCGTGACGGGTTAAACACCTCGGCAAAATCATTTTGCTTTCCGAGCACAAGGTCGCTTAAAATCATAGCAGAAACCATTGCCGACGTCATTCCCCATTTATTGAAGCCGCAGGCAACGTAGAAATTCGGAGTACGTTTGGAGTACTGCCCTATATACGGTACTCCGTCAAGACTTATGCAGTCCTGCGCCGCCCATGAATACTCCTCATGAGCTTTCGGATAAACCGTCTTTGCAAAGGCACGCAGTTCGCACCAGTTGCCGCCCTGTTTTCCGGTTCGGTGTCCTCCTCCGCCAAGCAATAGCAATTTTCCGTAATTTCGAAACGACATTCCCTTTTTGTTCTCATCAACGTACATTCCGTCAACATTCTGCGCATTTTTAAGCGCAATAACGTAGGAACGGTGCTGATAGAGCTTGAGAAAATAACTGCCGTGCTTGTTGATAAACGGAAAATGTGTTGCCGCAATCACCTTGTCGGCATAGATTTTTCCGCTTTGTGTAACAGCGGTTGTTCCAATCATTTCGCTTATAAAGGTATTTTCAAAAATATTAAGTCCGTCGGAAATTGCAGCGATAAATTTAAGCGGATTAAACTGCGCCTGATTCGGAAATTTCACTGCACCTACGGTCTTTTTCGGTATGATAACATTCTCGCAGAACTCGGCATCGCTTCTGATTTTTTGCAGGGCTTTCATTTCTTTTTCAAGAATTTTTCGGTTGTAAACCGAGTAAACGTAATTATCCCTGCGTTCAAAATCACAGTCAATACTCTTGCTAAGCTCACAATACTTTTCCAAGGCAAGCTCATTTGCTTTAAGGTACATCTGCGAAAAATAAGCGCCCCTGTCGGCAAGGATTTTATGGTAGACAAGACCATGCTGGGCGGTTATCTTTGCGGTGGTGTCGTGAGTAATCCCCGAGCATATCCTGCCCTTGTCAACAAGGACGTACTTCACGCCGCTTTGGTGCAGAAAATATGCAGTCAGAATTCCTGCAATACCTCCGCCGATGATTAAAACATCGGTGTGAATATCGCCGTCAAGCTTTGGAAACTGCGGTAGGCTTGCAGTCTGCTCCCAGACTGATTTTTTGTTGGCTTAACATTCGATTTTTTCTGTCATAACCGAAATTACAATTCTTCAAGGTCAGCCGCCGTAACGTCGTTTTCAAGGTTATCCCTTGCAAGGTCGTTGTCGATTGTGGAATAAATCGGCGAAATCGGCTTTTCCTGCGCAAACGGAGTTGTATGATAAACCTTGAGCGACGGCGCTTTGGTGCCTGCAATAATGGGATTTGCTTTTTCGTTGCTGTGCTTTGCTTTTCCCTGAATTTCGGGTACAGCCGCATTTTCGTTTCGTGGCTGAGTATGGGTTCTTTCCATACGCTTCATACCCTGTTTTGCCATTTTCATCACCTCGAATTTATATTGTGCAATGATGGATATTTTATACCGAAAACCATTAAAACTTACTTAACTTACTTAAAATTTTTTCAATAATTAAAAAAAGCTCTTGACTTAAAGTCAGGTTTAACTTTTATAATTGACTTGTAAATAAATTTTCAGTCAAGTAGGAAAAATAATGAAATATATCACTTTATCAAACGGTGTGAAAATGCCGATGCTCGGCTACGGCGTTTATCAGGTAACAAAGGACGAATGTGAAAGGTGCGTGCTTGACGCATTAAACATTGGCTATCGTCTTATTGACACCGCACAAAGCTATTTTAACGAAGAAGAAGTCGGAAATGCTATTGTAAAATCGGGTATTCCACGTGACGAATTTTTCCTTACCTCAAAGGTATGGATTGACCACTACGGATATGAGGAGTGTAAAAAATCGGTTGAAATCTCAATGCAAAAGCTTAAAACCGACTACATTGATTTAATGCTTTTGCATCAGCCGTTCGGTGATTATTACGGTGCATGGAGAGCACTTGAAGAACTCTACGAATCAGGAAAACTGCGTGCAATAGGAATCTCTAACTTCTATCCTGACCGAATGGTGGATATTGCGTCATTTTCAAGAATTTGCCCGATGGTAAATCAAATTGAAATACACCCGCACCTCCAGCAGATTGAGGCTAAAAAGTGGAATGAAAAATACAAACTACAGCTTGAAGCATGGGCACCGTTCGGCGAAGGCAGAGGAGGTATTTTTGAATTACCCGAGCTTAAGAAAATTGCAGAAAAGCACAACAGAACTACTGCGCAGATTATCCTGCGCTGGCACTTGCAAAGGGGTATTGTAGTTATCCCGAAATCCACTCACGCTGAGCGAATGAAAGAAAACTTTGATGTATTTGACTTTGAGCTCACGAAAGAAGAAATGAGCACTATTGCTTTGCTTGATAAAGACGAAAGCGCATTTTTCTCTCACTATGATCCGAAGATTGCAGAGTGGTTTGTAAGCATGATTGCAGAACGCAGAAAACAGCAGGACTGCACTAAAGAGAAAAAGAACTGGTAAAGGAGAATTTTAAATGAGCAAAAAGGTTTTGATTTTATCGGGAAGTCCCCGCAAAGGCGGAAACTCGGACATTCTTTGCGACGAATTTATGAAAGGCGCAGAGGAAAGCGGAAATACAGTTGAAAAAATCAGAGTGGCAGAAAAGAAAATTGGATATTGCCGTGGCTGTTATGCCTGCAAGGGAACTGGAATCTGTGCAATCAAAGACGATATGGCAGAGATTTTGCAAAAAATGATTGACGCTGACGTTATTGTTCTTGCAAGTCCTGTGTACTTTTATTCTATTGACGCACAGCTTAAGGCTGTTATTGACAGAACTGTTGCACGTTGGCTTGAGGTTAAGAATAAAGAATTTTACTACATAATGACTGCCGCCGACGGAGAAAAAGAGTCACTTGAAACAACGCTTGCCTGTTTCAGAGGCTATGCCGACTGTGTAGAAGGTGCAAAAGAAATTGGCGTTATCTACGGAACGGGCGTATACGAAAAAGGCGAGGTAAAAGCAACAAAAGCTATGAAAGAAGCCTATGAAATGGGACTTAAAGTTTAATTTGCATCACTTTTAAAAAGTACAAAAATTAAAGGTTTCGGAAGAATACTCATTCTTTCCGAAACCTTTTTACTATGCCTAATATTAAATTAAAATCAGATTTTGTCTGCAACTTCGCCGAGGCGTTTATAGATGCTGTTTTCGGGAACGTATCCCCTTACAAACGAAAGCGGATAAACGTTTGTGTTTCTGCCGACAACCGAGCCGGGATTCAACACGCTGTTACAGCCGACCTCAACATGGTCACCGAGCATTGCACCGAACTTTTTAACACCTGTTTCAATCTTATCATCGTCGCAGAGCACCGTTACAAGGCTCTTGTCGCTCTTGAGGTTTGAGGTAATCGTTCCTGCACCTGTATGAGCCTTATAGCCGAGAATACTGTCGCCGATGTAGTTATAGTGCGGCACCTGTACCCCGTCAAAGAGGATTGAATTCTTAAGCTCTGTTGAGTTGCCTACAACTGCGCCTTTGCCCACGATTGCGCTTCCTCTGATAAAAGCGCAGTGGCGCACCTCTGCGTCCTCGCAAATGATGAGCGGACCTCCTAGATATGCCGACGGAAAAACAGTTGCACTCTTTGCAACCCAGATGTTTTCTCCCCTCTGCTCGTAGATTTCAGGGTCGAGTGTTTTGCCGATTTCGATAATGAAATCCTTGATTTTCGGCAGAGCCTCCCAAGGATAATCCACGCTTTCAAGCAGAGGCTTTGCTATTGTTTTGCTGTAATCAAAAAGATTATTTGCAAGCAGATTTTTATTACACATTTTTAACATACTTCTCCCATTATAATAAATTTATACCTCAACAAAGAACAGCCAGTAGCCGTTTGCGTCCTTACCTGCAACAAATTCCACACCGCAGCTTTCGTATTTTGAAAACACATATGTTCTGCCGTTTTGCGGATTTGTAACAGAGGCACAGCCGCCTGCGTGTTTCCACTTTTCAGAAAACACGTTAAAACCCTTAATCAGAAAGCTGTCCTTTGAGGTTTTGCCGACAAACCTATAATTTTTCTGCATTATCATCAACCTTCTTGTATTTTAAGTCGCCCGACAGCTTTTTGTCAAATCCTGCTTTTCTGAAAATCACAAATGTTACTATTGCGCAAAGCACACCGAGCAAAATTCCGCAAAGCACATCGGACGGAAAATGAACATAATTATAAAGCCTTGAAAATGCAATAAAAACGGCGACTGCAAAGGCAGGAATTCCAAACCTTTTGTCACGCATCAAAAGCACCGTTGCCGCCGCAAACGACGAACAGCTGTGTCCCGACGGAAAGCTGTAGCCGCTCGGAGCCTTGATAAACGGCACAACTGACGGATTTACAACAAACGGTCTTTCACGTGCGATAAGGTGTTTGAGTCCTATTTCGCCGATTAAAAATCCGACAACAACTGCACACAACACCATAACGCCCGTTGCCCTTGTTTTGCGAAAACACATCATAATCACCGACGCAATAATCCATATGCCGCCTGCTTCGCCGATATAACTGAAAAAAGCCAGCACATAATCAAGGAAAACACATTTAAAAGTATTCTGAATAAAATCAAGAATCGAAAAATCTATTGACTGAATTATCTCAAATAAATTCAACTATAACCCTTCTTTTTAAATTATATCAAATTCGTTTAACATTTTCAACACAATTTTAAACATTAACTTGATTTTTTTATCGATTTATTTCAAATTGTTTTAGCTTTGAGTAAAGCATTTCATCGACAACCGCCTCAATTTCCAAGCCCTCGGAAACGTATTCCTCGCAGATAAGCGTACCCTTAGTACGGATATCGTTTGCAAGTCCTGCGCTCGCAAAGGGAATGAGCAGTTTAACTCGCTTCATTCTGACGGGAAGATTATCGTCAATTGCCTGCAAAAGCTTGTTTATGCCCGTGCCGTTCTTTGCGCTTATGCGGATATACGAGCAAAAGTCCTGTGCAAGAACGTCGTCCTTTACCAAATCGCATTTATTTAAAACGGTGATAATCGGTCTGTCACCGCAGCCGAGGGATTCAAGCAAATCGGTTGTTACCTTCATATGCGTTCTCGCTTCTTCGCTTGAAGCGTCGCATACATTCAAAATAATGTCCGACTGCGCCGCCTCTTCAAGCGTTGAGCGGAAAGCCTCAACAAGGTGGTGCGGAAGTCTGCGCACAAGACCGACTGTGTCAATCAGCATTACAGTAACGCCGCTCGGAAGTTTAAGCGCACGTGAGGTCGGGTCAAGCGTTGCAAAAAGCTTGTCCTGTGCAAGCACACCTGCGTCTGTTAAGTAATTCATAAGCGTTGACTTTCCTGCGTTTGTATAGCCGACGATTGCAACGGTGATTACACCGTCCTTTTGTCGCCTTTTTCTAAGCATACTGCGGTGTTTTTCAAGGTCAGCAAGCTCCTCTTTCAGCGTTTCCATTCTTCGCCTGATGTGACGTCGGTCGGTTTCAAGCTTTGTTTCACCCGGACCTCTTGTGCCGATACCTGCACCGAGCCTTGACATAGCAATTCCCTTTCCCGTAAGTCGGGGGAGCATATACTTCAGCTGTGCAAGCTCAACCTGTAATTTACCCTCTTTTGAACGTGCTCTCTGAGCAAAAATGTCGAGAATAAGCGTTGTGCGGTCAATTACTCTTACGTCGGTTTCGGCTTCGATATTTTTAATCTGAGTAGGCGAAAGCTCGCTGTCAACTACGATTAAATCAATCTCCTGCGCTTTGCAGATTTCTGTGATTTCGGCAAGCTTTCCCGTTCCGACATACGTTGCACTTTCAACCTTATTTAAGTTCTGCGTTACCGAAAAAACAGGGTCAGCACCTGCGCTTTTTACAAGCTCAGACAGCTCCTCAAGAGAAGCCTGAGCGTCATATTCTCCCGTATCAACGCTGACAAGCAGTGCACGGGTGATTTTTTCTTCATTACTTTTAAGTTCCATAGTATGTCCTTTATTATATAATTTTGTTTATTAAATTTAATTACAAATTCCGAATTACGAATTCCGAATTAAATAATGGCTTTACTATTTTTCCAATTAGTAGTATAATATATCAGTATTCATTTGTAAATGACAGACTTTACAATTTATCAAATATTTTTCCGAGGTCTTATATATGGATAAAAAATATGACGTCATTATCGTCGGAACAGGTGCGGCAGGCTTATATGCGGCGCTGAATTTTCCAAAGGACATCAGCGTTCTGCTCGTTTCAAAGCGTGATTTGCCGCTTTCTAACAGCTCGCTTGCACAGGGCGGTGTTGCTTGCGTGCTTGACACCGTTCACGATAACTACAAGCTTCACATCAACGACACGCTGATTGCAGGCAAGTACAAAAACAACCTCTCAGCCGTTGAAAAGCTCGTTTACGAAGGTCCAGCCGATGTAATGAGAATTAAGGAGCTGGGTGTTGATTTCGACCTCAATCCCGACGGCACAATGTGCAAAACCCTTGAGGCTGGTCACAGCCGCCACAGAATTGTTCATCACAAGGACTCAACCGGCAAGGCTATTGTTGACGGACTGATTGACGTTGTGCGCACTCTGCCTAATGTTACTATTTGCGACAATGCGCTTGTATATTCAATCGACAAGGCTCTGCACGGCTTTTACATAAGCATTTTAAAGGACGGCAAAAGCTATCATTACGGTTGCAGCTACTGTCTGCTTGCAACGGGCGGAATAGGCAGAGTTTATAAATACACGACTAATTCCGCAATTGCAACGGGTGACGGAATTGCATTTGCTTATTTGCTCGGTGCAAAGATAAGTCACCTTTCACGTGTGCAGTTCCACCCTACGGCATTTGCCGCCGATAAGGACAGAGAGCGTTTTCTGATAAGCGAGGCGGTACGTGGCGAGGGCGCTGTTCTTCTCAACTGCAACGGAGAACGCTTTGCTTTTGACTACGACAGCCGAGGCGAGCTTGCTCCGAGGGATGTTGTGTCAAACGCAATTATCAGGGAGTCGATTAAGACAAAGAGCGAGAAGTTCTACCTTGACATAACGGACAAGCCTGCCGAGTTTCTTAAAGAGAGATTTCCGATGATTTATTCGAGATGTCTTGAAGAAGGCGTTGACATTACCAAAGACAGGATTCCCGTCTTTCCGTGCCAGCACTACCTTATGGGCGGAATCAACGTTGACCTTGACGCAAAAACCTCGATTGACGGACTCTACGCCGCAGGAGAATGTGCTCACACAGGCGTTCACGGTGCAAACCGTCTTGCAAGTAACTCACTTCTTGAGGCGCTTGTATTTTCACGCTCTGCGGCTCAGGACATTACACGCAGAATTGAAAAATACGGCAGAAAGCCGCTCGGGAACGAGCCTGCTTACAAACTGATTGAAGGAAAGCCTATTCCTCACGGTTATCGCTCACAGATAAGAGAAATTCTGCAGGACACTTACTTTGTAATTCCGAAACCCGAGAAGTACGACGAAAGCTATGAAAAAGTTGAAAAAATCGTTGACGCACTTTTCAGCGAGGATTACGAAATCACATCTGACCTTGTTGAAGCCAGAAGCATTGCAATTGTTGCAAGCATAATTCTTGAAGAAGTACGGGAGGGTATTAACCTATGATTTTAAACAGCATTTATGTAGACAACCTCATCAAAACAGCACTGCTTGAGGACATTAACTACCTTGACACAACAACAGATTATCTGATTGACGAGGAGCAGGAAAACACAGCAAAATTCCTTGCAAAAAGCGACGGTGTGCTCTGCGGTCTTGAAGTTGCACTGAGAGTTTTTGAGATTTTACAGCCGACAGGTTTTGAGGTAAAAACCTATAAAAAAGACGGTGACAAGCTTACAAAAGGCGACATCATCGCAGAAATCCACGGCAAGACAAGAACGATTTTAAAGGGCGAGCGTACTGCTCTTAACCTTATTCAGCATATGAGCGGAGTTGCAACGGCAACAAGCAAGGCTGTTGAGCTTGTAAAGGGCACTAATGCATCAATTGCCGACACAAGAAAGACTCTCCCCGGATTAAGACCTCTGCAAAAATATGCAGTAACTGTCGGCGGCGGCAGAAATCACCGCTACAATCTTTCCGACGCCGCAATGCTGAAGGACAACCACGTTGACGCAGGCGGCGGAATTGCAAACGCTGTTGCAAAGCTAAAGACAAAGCTCGGTCATATGACAAAAATTGAGCTTGAAGTAAGAAATCTTGACGAGTTACAGCAGGCTCTTGACGCTAAAGTTGACGTAATTATGCTCGACAATATGAGCACAGAGATGATGAAAAAGGCTGTTGAAATCACCGACGGCAGAGCTCTGCTTGAGGCAAGCGGCGGAATCACAGACGAAAGACTGCGTGAAATTGCAGAAACAGGAGTTGACATTATCTCAATGGGCGCACTCACTCACTCTGTAAAAGCGTTTGACATTTCTCTTAAAATTGCAGACTGATAAAATATGGGAACAGCACACGTTGTTCCCAACATTATTATAAAATTAAAAGGGGTATTTTTATGAACAAAAAAGTTATTATGCTGTGCGAAAGCGCAGTTATGATTGCACTTGCGACTGTTCTTAGTTTGCTTAAAATTGAATGGCCGTTCGGCGGAAGTATTACCATCTGTTCAATGCTGCCTATCCTCATTATCGGCTACCGCTACAACCTTTTGTGGGGCAGCTTTACGGGCGTTGTCTACGGTCTTATTCAGCTTTTGCTTGGTATGTCGAACTTTGCGTATGCAACATCGGGACTTGCCGTTGTGATGATTGCGCTTTTTGACTACATTATCGCCTTCGGTGTTGCAGGTCTGGGCGGAATATTCAGAGGAATTAAAAATCAGGCTGTCGGCTTGGGACTCGGTGCTCTGCTTACGGGAGTTCTCCGCTTTATCTGTCATTTCATCAGCGGAGTTACAGTCTGGGGCGGCTTTGCCGAGGATATGCCTGCGTGGCTTTATTCTCTTACATACAATAGTGCATATATGCTGCCCGAAACAGTTATTCTTATTGTCGGTGCTGTTCTTATCGGTCTGATTATTGATTTCAGAAGTCCTAAACTTAAAGGCGTAAAACGAAACAATCATTCAAATTAATGCTTTTTTATGACTGAATCTGCTTTGTTTTGGATAAAACGACAAATACAGACAATAACAAAGCAATTTTTTTGTTGAACTGTAGGGTAAAACATGTTAAAATTTACATAATGTTTTTGTCGTTTCGGCGACGATTCCGGGGAGGAATATGGAATGTTGAGGGATTTAAAACCAACGGACAGGGTTTGCGGTTTTGATATACGTCCGGGTCACTATCTTGTAAACGGTGCAACACCCGTTCGAGGAGGAGTTAATTTTACGATAACTTCTTTTTCGGCGACTTCATGCACACTCCTGCTATTTAAACCTCTGGAAAAGGAGCCTTATGCAAGGATTCCGTTTCCCGAGTCCTACAAAATCGGCAAAACTTACTCAATGATTGTTTTCGGTCTTGAAATTAATGAATTCGAGTATGCCTACTCTCTTGACGGTCCGTATGACGAAAGCAAAGGTCTGCTTTTTGATAAAAACAGATATGTCCTTGACCCTTATGCAAAGGCTGTAACCGGTCAGAGCGGCTGGGGCAACAAACAGGAAAGTGAATGTACCTACAAGGCTCGTGTTGTTTCAAACGACTACGACTGGGGTAATTTTAAAAAGAAAAATCTTCCTCTTGAAGAACTTATTATATATGAAATGCACGTCAGAGGCTTTACTCAGGACAAGTCTTCAGGCGTAAAGCATAACGGTACTTTTGCCGGAATAAGGGAGAAAATCCCCTATCTTAAAGAGCTTGGCATTAACGCTGTTGAGCTTATGCCGATTTTTGAATTTGACGAAATGGGAGCTTCACGCACCTTTAACGGTGAAAAGCTCTACGACTACTGGGGCTACAACACAGTTTGTTTCTTTGCTCCGAACACAAGCTACGAATCCGACCACGAGCATCATCGTGAGGGCAGAGAGCTTAAAAGCCTTATCCGTGAATTGCAGGAAAACGGAATCGAAGTTATTCTGGACGTTGTTTTCAATCACACGGCTGAGGGCAACGAATTAGGTCCTCACTTCTCATTCAAGGGGCTTGACAACAACATTTACTATATGCTCACTCCCGACGGCAAATATTACAATTTCAGCGGCTGCGGAAATGTGCTTAACTGCAATCACCCTATGGTTCAGCAGTTTATTCTGAACTGTCTGCATTACTGGGTTGCACAGTACAGGGTTGACGGTTTCCGTTTTGACCTTGCGTCAATCCTCGGACGAAACGAAGACGGCTCACCTATGGACAAGCCTCCCCTGCTTAAGAGCCTTGCGTTTGACCCGATTTTAAGCAATGTAAAGCTTATTGCCGAGGCGTGGGATGCAGGCGGACTTTATCAGGTCGGAAGTTTCCCATCGTGGAACAGATGGGCAGAATGGAACGGCAAATACCGTGACGATATGCGCAGATTCTTAAAGGGTGACGACAATCTTGCGTGGGCGGCGGCTCACAGGCTGACAGGCTCAAAGGACCTCTATGACCCTGCCTACAGGGGCAACAATGCGTCTGTAAACTTCATCACCTGTCACGACGGTTTTACCCTTTATGATATGTACTCCTACAACGAAAAGCACAACTACAAAAATGGCTGGAACAACACAGACGGCGCAAACGACAACAACAGCTGGAACTGCGGTGCCGAGGGCGAAACAGACGACAAAAGCGTTGACGAGCTTCGCCGCAAGATGTGCAAAAACGCTTTTGCAACGCTTATGTGCAGTCGTGGTGCGGCGTTGTTCCTTGCAGGTGATGAATTCTGCAACACGCAGTTCGGCAACAACAACGCCTACTGTCAGGATAACATAACTTCGTGGCTTGACTGGAGCAGAAAAGAAAAGTACGAAGATGTTTTTGAATTTTTCAAATATATGATTTCATTCCGCAAGCGTTTCCACGTTATTACGGCAAACAGAAGGGAAGCAACCTGTAGTCTGCCTCCCGAAAGCATACATTCCTGTATCCCGTGGAACACGGAGTTTGACTCAAACACAAGAATGATTGGCGTAATGTACGCAGGGGCTGACAGCAAAAATCCTGCGCTTGACGAAATTGTATATTTCGGAATAAATGCATATTGGAACGACGTTAATGTTGAGCTGCCTGCACTCCCGACAGGCTATGTGTGGAAACTCTACGTTGATACGGGCAGAAACAGAAATGACGTAATTACAGAAGATAAAAACATTATTCTTTATAACCGCAGAATTACAATGCACGGCAGAACAGTTATAGCCGCCGTTGCACAAAAACAGTATTAATAATTTCAGCGTAAACACAAAGCAGGCATCGAAATTTCGACGCCTGCTTTTAAGTTTTTTATCAACCTGCCGCAGAACCGCCAAGCGAATCTATAAGTCCTGCAATGTATCTCTGAATTTCGGTTGCACTGTTAATATTTATTTTATCAAATGTTTGACCGACAATTGCGTTACAGCGCTGAACCTGAGAAAGCTCTGCATCACCGACAAGCCATTTTTCGACGAGCGTAACATCCAAAATGCTTACCGTTCCGTCAAGGTTTACGTCACCTTTAATAAACACACCGTAGTCAAAAAGCTCGCCCGTTGCAACTCTTTCCTGCTTTTCCAAATCGACAAATTCAAGACCGTATTTGTCGGCATAGCTCTTTGCCGCAGTGTCCGAGTAGCCGTTAATTACAAAGTCGGGAACCCTAACCGATTTGTAGTCAAGCTCGCTCATTCCCGTATATGCAAAGGCATTTTCTCCGATTTCTTCAATATTCCTGCCCAGCGTCACGCTCTTGAAACCGCAGTGCGAAAAAGCTCCGATACTGATTTTCTTAACGCTGTCGGGCAGGATAAGGTCACATAAACTCACACAATTGTAAAATGCCCTTTCTCCGATTTCGCAAAGCGAGTTTCCGAATTCAATATTTTTAAGCTTTGTGCAGTTTCCGAAAGCGTAGCCGCCGATTGATTCAAGGCTGTCGGGTAACTTTACGTCCGTAAGCTCATAACACTCGCTGAATGCACCGCCCTCAAGCTTTTCAACGCCTTCTTCAACAACAACCTTTTTAAGCGCAGGCATTCCCGTAAATGTACCCTCGGAAATGCTTTTGATATCGCCCGGAATTGTTATTGAGGTTATTTTGTCGGAATACGTTATATTTGAGCTGAAATACTCGGAAAAACCTGATAATTTTTTGCCGAAAAATTCGGCAGGAATTATCATTTCCGGTGAATCGCCGTTGTAACTGAGCAGGTACAATTCGCCTGTTTCAAGGTCGCCCGTAACGCCGTAATCTCCGCAGTCGGACATATCACAGACTATATCAAGATAAACATCTCCGCTTGTGTCATCAACAACATACACATTTCCGTCATCTGACAACTGCTTTCCGTTAGCCTTGGCAGAGGTGATTATACCGATAAAGCTTTCTACCGTACATTTGCCGTCTGCTAATTTAATTCTCGGCATTGAGCCCTCGCTTGATGACAACAGAGAAACTGTCATATTTCCGTCATAAACCATATTTTCGGAATAAAGCTCAACACCTTTTGCAGTGCAGTTTTCGGTTGTAGTTTCAAAGCCGCTTAAAAAGTACAGTCCTGCTGAATAAGCTCCGTAAACCTTTGAATTCGTAATACATAAGTTTGTCAAATCACATTCCGAGAGATATTCTCCTATAATTGCGGCTGAGTTTGCATTTACCTTACAGTTTGTCACATCGCAGTTTTTAATCACTGAGTCAGTACAGTAATTTGAAATAAGCGTTGCGCAATCTTCGGCAACCACCGAACAATTTTCAAAAATAATATTCTGAACCGTTGCTTTGTAAAGTCCGCCAAACAAGCCTGAATTATAGGTACCCTTTGAATTAATCACAAAATTGCTCATTTTGTGACCGTTGCCGTCAAATATTCCGCTGAACTGATTTTTGGTAAAAATCGTCTGAATTTCTTTTCCGCCAAAGTCCAAATCAGCATTGAGGACAATTTTATTAATACTGCTGTCGCTGTTGTTTTCGACTTTATCTATGAGTCTGTAGTAATCGTCAACACTGTTAACAGTTAAGGTAAAATTCTTCACCTTGTCAACACTGCATTTCAGCAGGCAATATTCGTTGTCAATGCTGTTTTGTGTAGCATTTTCGTCATTGAGAAGTTCTTTTGCAGAATTAAGACTTGCATTAAGTTCTTCAAGAATTTCTGCGCTGACATCTTTGTCGGGAGTAAGCTCCTCGCCTGTCTTTACAAGCTCTTCAAGCTCTGTTTTGTTAACTTCTCCGTCATTTGAGGTGTATGCCTTTATTGCGGCATAACCGTATTCCCATTTATCGGCAACATCTGCCCAGCTTCCTCCGTTTGCAATGCAATAGCTTCTGCCGGAAACCTCGTTATCGCTGTTAACTTTGAAATTAAGAAAAAGTTCTGACTTGCTGATAACTACAACCGAGAACGTATCTCCTGCGCTGAGTCTGATGTTTTCTGGACAGTCAACAGTGTGTATTCCCTTAAAGTCAAACGAAGCGTCAAAGCTTGCCAACAGTTCTCCGTCCTGAGGAGATGTAAAGCCGCTGTTAAGCTTGTGAATCTCGATTTTCACGTCAGCGGCACCACCCATCTGCAAGCAAACCTGTTTGAGCACCTCGTCGGACTTTGCTGTAAAAACATTGGCGGCTGAATCAACATCAAAACCTGCATATGACGTAATCTGATGCTGATAGATATTGTCAAATTCATCAACGCTCTGCATTTCGTAGCTTGCGACGCAGCTTAAAGGCGTTTCATAGGACATCCAGAAATAGCCTTTATATCCGTCAGCAGTACTGCAATTTTCTTCGCCCCAGCTGTTTTTGCAAAGCCATGCACCGTCACTTTCAGGCTGCATTTCGGGATTAAAATTCTCTCTGCTGTAGCTGTCATCCCATCCTACAGCAACGACAAGATGTCCCTGACCGATAACACCGTCAATCGGAGTACCGTTGTCGTAATAAGCCTGCATTCCGTCTACCATATATGTGTTTGCAGAAAAGCAGCTGTAATTAAGCGCTACTGCGCCCTTTTCCATAATCGTTTTCTTGATGAGCGCATTGTCATTATTAAGCTCATTGTAATCTTTCAGACGATAGTCAGAATAAAACCGAAGTCCCTCGGGACAGCCCAAGCTTAATTGCTCATAGGGCAAAAGGCTTTCGGGATATGCACCGTAGCCTGCACAAAGTCCCTCTGCTACCATTTCTGCACTGCCGCCGCTGCTTCCCTTTGTGGGGTCCTGCATATAGTCGCCGTAAAGCGGTGAGCTTTCGTCGTCAAAGTCGGTATGAATATACCACGTGTGTCCTCGCTCTGAAAGGTCAAGCGTTTTAAAAGGATTGTCACCCTCTTTTGATGAAAGCTCGCTCTGGGATAGAATACTTGACTCCATTGACGCAGTGGCGGCAAAATCCCAGCACAAGCCCTCGCTGCCTTGATTCTTAACAGAGGTAACCCTGTTGTAATCACGCAAATCATATTCTGAGGGCAGAGAGCTTTCATTGACATCAACGTCATTGTTGAGTGATTCAACGTCAACCTCATCACCGTTTTCGTTATAATATGATAAGAGATTGTTGTCAGTAACAGAACGTATGTATTGCGTTTCCTGCTTATTTTCAGCCGCATTTACCGAAAACAAAGATGTACTGCCGCCTGCAATGAGCGTACATAAAAACAACGAGATTACTTTCTTTTTCATAGTATTCCTCCCGACTTATTTTTTGTTAATGCCTTTGTCTGTATTATAATTTAAAAAAGTCAGATTGTCCATAATTTTCCTGATTCACTTGAAAAATAAATTCAGAATGCTTATAAAATTTTCATAAACCTGTCAAGGAGGTTAGTATGGAAGTAAAAGCACTCAGCGTAAACGGGAAAGAATATGAAATAATAAAACTGCTCGGAAAGGGCAAGGGCAGATATTCCTATCTTGCAACTGACGGAACGCAAAATTATACCTTAAAGCAGATTCACCACGAGCCCTACTCTTATTATCAGTTCGGGGATAAAATTCAATCAGAAATAAACGACTGCAAAAGGCTGAAAAATATTCGTATAGCTATGCCTGAAATGCTTGAAGTTGACGTTGAAAACGAACGCATTTTAAAGGAATACATTGAGGGTGAAACAATCTTTGACCTCGTTTTGCAGGACAGAATGAAAGAGGATTATTTTGAACAGGTCAAAGCTATGTGTGCTCTGCTCTACCCTCAGAACACAAACATTGACTACTTCCCCACTAACTTTATCGTGCAGAACGGCAAAATGTATTACATAGACTACGAGTGCAACGACTATATGGAAGAATGGAATTTTGAAAACCAGGGTGTAAAGTACTGGATCAAAACGACAGAATTTCTGGAATATGTAAGCAAAAACAAAATCAATTCTTGATTTTATAATGCAGTTATGGTAGAATGGAATGGTATATAAGGGACGTCTGGGAAGCCGTCCCCTACGATTACAAATAAACCGAAAGGATTGATTATAATGAAAAGTTCAGTTTTAAAGGACGGCGTTAATGCCGCTCCCCAGCGTACGCTTCTTCACGCTTTAGGTCTTACAGATGAAGAAATCAAAAAGCCTTTAATCGGTATCGTAAGCTCAAAGAACGATATCGTGCCCGGTCATATGAATATTGACAAGGTTGTTGAGGCTGTAAAAATGGGCGTTGCTCTTGCAGGCGGCGTTCCGATAGTTTTCCCTGCAATTGCTGTCTGCGACGGTATTGCAATGGGTCACGAGGGTATGAAATATTCTCTCGTTACTCGTGAGCTTATTGCCGACTCAACCGAGGCTATGGCTAAGGCACACGCTTTTGACGGTCTTGTTATGGTTCCAAACTGCGACAAGAATGTTCCCGGACTTCTTATGGCGGCGGCAAGACTTAACATTCCCTCAATCTTTGTCAGCGGCGGTCCTATGCTTGCAGGCAGAGTTGACGGAAAGAAAATCAGCTACTCTACTGTTTCCGAGGCTGTTTCACGCTTTAAGGTAGGCGAAATTGACGAGGAAAAGCTCAGCGAATATGAAAACAACGCCTGTCCGACCTGCGGCTCCTGCTCGGGTATGTTCACTGCTAACTCAATGAACTGCCTTACCGAGGTTATCGGTATGGGACTTAAGGGCAACGGAACTGTTCCTGCTGTTTACTCACAGCGCTTACAGCTTGCAAAGCATGCAGGTATGCAGATTATGGAGCTTGTAAAGAACAACATCCGTCCCCGTGACATTATGACAGAGGAAGCATTCAAGAACGCTCTTACAGTTGATATGGCTCTCGGCTGTTCAACTAACACAATGCTCCACCTCCCCGCTATCGCTCACGAGTGCGGAATTGATTTGCACCTTGACATTGCAAATGAAATTTCTGCAAAGACTCCCAACCTCTGCCACCTTGCACCCGCAGGCGAGCACTTTATTGAGGAGCTCAACGAAGCAGGCGGAATTTACGCAGTAATGCACGAGCTGACAAAGCTCGGACTTCTCAACACCTCACTTCTCACCTGCACAGGCAAGACAGTCGGTGAGAACATTGAGGGCTGTGAAATCAGAAACACAGAAATCATCAGAACAGTTGAAAACCCCTACAGCAAAACAGGCGGCATTGCAGTATTAAAGGGCAACCTTGCTCCCGACGGCTGTGTTGTAAAGAGAAGCGCAGTTGCAGAAGAAATGATGCACCACAAGGGCTTTGCAAGAGTGTTTGACTGCGAGGAAGACGCTCTCAACGCAATTTACGACGGCAAAATCAACGAAGGTGACGTTGTTGTTATCCGCTACGAAGGACCAAAGGGCGGCCCCGGAATGAGAGAAATGCTCAACCCGACATCTGCAATTATGGGAAGCGGTCTTGGTAACTGCGTTGCACTTATCACAGACGGACGTTTCTCGGGCGCTACAAGAGGTGCCGCAATCGGTCACGTTTCCCCCGAAGCCGCAGTAGGCGGTCCTATCGCACTCATTGAAGAAGGCGACACAATCGAAATCGACATTCCTGCAAACACAATCAACGTGCTTGTTTCCGACGAGGAGCTTGCAAAGCGCAAGGCTGCGTGGACTCCCAGACAGCCGAGAATTACCTCAGGTTACCTCTCACGTTATGCAAAGCTTGTTTCTTCGGGTGCACAGGGCGCAGTTCTTGAATAAACCGTAAATTTGCACAAAACAAAATACATAAATTTATGCTATTTACAGCAATAAATCTTTAAAAAAAGCAATATGCACAATTCACCCTCTGCTCTATTGGGCAAAGGGTGAATTTTTTTATTTTGCTCAATTTTGGTTGTTTATTTTATACAAATATGATATAATAATTTAGACTTAATTCATACAATTGTTGAAATTGATAATATAACGTCGATTTTTAAATATTGTAACAACGAAAGGAGTTTTCATTTTTGAAACAATATGACGCTAAAAAAATATTAAATATTGCACTTGTAGGACACAGCGGCTGCGGTAAAACCTCGGTTGCCGAGTCAATCCTCTATCTTTCAAAGGTCAGCGACCGTCTGGGAAAAATTGCAGACGGCAACACAATGCTCGACTTTGATGCAGAAGAAATCAAACGTCAGGCATCAATTATGACGGCTGTTGCTCCCATAGAGTGGAAAAACACAAAGATTAACCTAATCGACACTCCCGGTCTTTTTGACTTTGCAGGCGGCGTTGCAGAGGGTATGCGTGCCGCTGACACTGCTCTGATTGTAGTATCGGGCAAGGACGGCGTTAATGTCGGAACGGAAAAGGCTGTTGAAGCCGCTACAAAGGCAGGTCTTACAAAGGTGTTCTTTGTAAACGGCCTTTGCGACGAGGACGCTCGTTTCTACCGTGTATTTGAAAATCTCAAGGCTACGTTCGGTCCGTCTGTCTGCCCCGTTGTAGTACCCTATATCGTTGACGGTCAGGCTAATACATACGTTAACCTGTTTGACTACAAGGCTTATGAATATGCTGCCGACGGCTCTGTAAAGCTTACTGCACTTCCCGATATGGGCAACAGACTTGAAGGTCTTCGTGAGGCTATCAAGGAAGCCGTTGCCGAAACAAGCGAGGAACTGCTTGACAAGTTCATTATGGGCGAGGAATTTACCCCCGAAGAAATTATTCTCGGTGTAAGTCAGGGCGTTAAGGACGGCACAATCTGCCCCGTATTCTGCGGCGACGCTCACAACACCTTTGCTATTGACCAGCTTTTGAACAGTCTTACTTGGCTTGCTCCGTCAGCCGCTGACAAGGGCGACGAAATCGGCGTTGACGTAAACGGTGAGCCTGTTGAGGTTTCCGTAAACGAAAACGGTGCCGCCGCTGCTATTGTTTTCAAGACTGTTGCCGACCCGTTTATCGGCAGACTTTCATACATCAAGGTAGTTTCGGGCAAGGTTGCTCCCGACACACCTCTTATCAATATGCGCACAGGTTCACAGGAGAGAATCACAAAGGTTCTTGCAATGTGCGGTAAAAAACAGATTGACGTTGATTACATCGGTGCAGGCGACATCGGTGCAATTCCGAAGCTTGCATCTACAAAGACAGGCGACACACTATGCTCACCGC
Source organism: uncultured Ruminococcus sp. (assembly GCA_902766885.1). Classification (GTDB taxonomy): domain Bacteria; phylum Bacillota; class Clostridia; order Oscillospirales; family Acutalibacteraceae; genus Ruminococcoides. The sequence goes on from CACXFS010000017.1 coordinate 26,032, forward strand.
TTCGCAAGGTTGTGCTTGACGGAATCGACTATCCTGTTTCTTCCTACACAATGGCTATTTATCCTGCTAAGAAGGGCGACGAGGATAAGGTTGCTCAGGCGCTTGCTAAGCTTTGTGACGAGGACCCGACAATCAAGTTCGTTACAAACCACGAAACACACGAAATGCTTATTTCGGGACTCGGCGAACAGCACCTTGACGTTGTAATTTCAAGACTTAAATCAAAGTACAATGTTGACGCTTCACTCCAGAAGCAGAAGATTGCATACAGAGAAACAATTCGCAAGAAGGTTTCTGCACAGGGCAGATATAAGAAGCAGTCGGGCGGTCACGGACAGTTCGGCGACGTATGGATTGAATTTGAGCCGTTTGACACCGACGACCTCGTATTTGACGAGCGTGTAGTCGGCGGCGCTGTTCCGAAGAACTTCTTCCCTGCTGTTGAAAAGGGACTTCGTGAGTCAATCAAGAAGGGCGTACTTGCAGGCTACCCGACAGTAGGAATCAAGGCTACGCTTTACGACGGCTCATATCACCCCGTTGACTCCTCTGAAATGTCATTCAAGACTGCGGCAAGCCTTGCATACAAAAACGGTATTCCCAACGCTTCTCCGACCTTGTTAGAGCCTATCGGAAGCCTTAAGGCTTATGTTCCCGACGCAAATATGGGCGACGTAATGGGCGAAGTTAACAAGCGCAGAGGCAGAGTGCTCGGTATGTCACCTGCCGAAAACGGAATGCAGGTTGTTGAGGCTGAAGTGCCGATGGCTGAAATGAGTGACTTTTCAACGTTTATCAGACAGATTACCCAGGGCAGAGGCTCGTTTGAGCTGACATTTGCACGCTATGAGGACGCACCTGCAAACGTAGCACAGAAGATTATCGAAAAAGCAAAGGCTGAAATGTCGGAATAATTGATTAATTCAAAGTTATAAAAAATTTACGGACGGATTTAAAAATCCGTCCGTGTTTTGTTGCGGTTTTATAGATATTATCATTTCAAAAGCGTTATCTTACGCTTATCGGTTAAAATAATATTTTCCTCGTTGAGCTTTTTGATTTCCCTCATCATCGCACTTCGGTCAACTCCGAGATAATCCGCAAGGTCGGAAAACGGCAGGGGAATCGTAAAGCTTCTGCTTTTCTCTTCCGACTCAATATATTCAAAGAACGACATCAGTTTACTGCGCAGTGTTCGCTGACATAGAATATCAACGTGGACAAGTGATTTTCTCGCCGTTGTCATCATAATATGGTCAATCAGGACAACGTGCTTTGCACAGTTTTTTTCACAGCAGGTAATCAGCTTTTTGTATTTTACAAAATCAACGGTGCATTTTGTCTTTGCGTAAACATAAAATAATTTTTCCTCGGTATCGGGAAGAAAATGCTTGCCGAACGCATTGCCCCGCATATAATAATCAATTATTCTTCTCTGCTCCTCAGAATTTATTGTCGAAAGATATGCAATTCCTCTTTTAATTATTCCAATTGTGTCATTTTCAGGTGAACAAATTGTAATAATTTCGCCCCTTTCGTACACCCTTTCGACGGGGGCAAAACACTCCTTTAACCCGATTAATTCTGCATTTGTGAGCCTTGAATCAATTAAAAAATCATTCATTACAACCACTCCATAATGTGTGTTATTTTTTATCCTAACACTATATATTGTTATTATAAACCATTTTTGTTGTTTGTGCAACAGTATATTAAAAGTTTTTGCTGTATAATTAATCCTGCAATGAAAAATTTATTGAAAAGGAAGGGAAATTATGAAAATTATTAAGCGAAACGGTTCCGAAGAAGATTTCAATATTGAAAAGATTATCAATGCAATTAAAAAAGCAAACAACTCCTCCGAAACACGTTTCCTGACTGATGAGCAGATTACCGACATTGCAGAATACGTTGAATATAAATGCAACAAAATCAAAAGAGCGGTTTCCGTAGAGGAAATTCAGGATATGGTCGAGGACCAGCTTATGGCTAAGGGTGCGTTCGAGCTTGCACGCCGTTATGTAAGATACCGCTACAACCGTTCTCTTGTTCGTAAGGCTAATACAACCGACAACAGAATCCTCTCTCTCATTGAGTGCAACAACGAAGAAGTCAAGCAGGAAAACTCCAACAAGAATCCTACCGTGAACAGCGTTCAGCGTGACTATATGGCAGGAGAAGTCAGCCGTGACCTTACAAGAAGAATGTTGCTTCCTCCTGACATTGTCGAGGCAGACAAGCAGGGAATCATTCATTTTCACGATGCTGACTACTTCGCACAGCATATGCACAACTGCGACCTCGTAAACCTCGAGGATATGCTCCAGAACGGAACGGTTATCAGCGATACACTCATTGAAAAGCCTCATAGCTTTTCAACAGCCTGCAACATCGCAACTCAGATTATAGCACAGGTTGCAAGCAACCAGTACGGCGGTCAGAGCATAAGCCTTGCTCATCTTGCGCCCTTTGTTCAGACTTCAAGAGAGAAAATCCGCAGGGAAACTATTGCCGAAATAGAAGAACTCGGCTGTGAAGTGAGCGAAGAAAAGCTCAACGAAATTGTTGAAAAGCGTCTGCGCAAGGAAGTAAACAGAGGCGTTCAGACTATTCAGTATCAGGTTGTAACCCTGCTCACCACAAACGGTCAGGCTCCGTTTGTAACGGTGTTTATGTACCTTAACGAGGCTAAAAATGAGCAGGAAAAGCAGGACCTTGCTCTTATCATAGAAGAAACCCTCAGACAGCGTCATCAGGGCGTTAAGAATGAGGACGGCGTTTGGATTACTCCTGCATTTCCAAAGCTTATCTACGTTCTTGAAGAGGACAACGTAACCGAGGACAGCAAGTACTGGTACTTAACCGAGCTTGCGGCTAAATGTACCGCAAAGAGAATGGTGCCCGACTACATTTCCGAAAAGGTTATGTTACAGAATAAAATTGACAAAAACGGTGAAGGTCACTGCTACACCTGCATGGGCTGCCGCAGCTTCCTCACTCCCTACGTTGACGAAAACGGCAATCCTAAGTATTACGGTCGATTCAATCAGGGCGTTGTAACGGTTAATCTTGTTGACATCGGATTAAGCGCTAACAGAGATATGGACAAATTCTGGAAGATTTTTGACGAGCGTATGGAGCTTTGCCACCGTGCTCTGCAGTGCCGTCACGAAAGACTGACAGGCACACTCTCCGACGCCGCACCTATTCTCTGGCAGTACGGCGCACTTGCAAGACTTAAAAAGGGCGAAACAATCGACAAACTTCTCCACGGCGGTTACTCAACGCTCTCACTCGGTTATGCAGGTCTTTGGGAATGTGTTTACAGTCTCAACGGCAAAAAGCTGACCGAAAAAGAGGGCAAGGAGCTTGGTCTTCTGATTATGCAGAAGCTCAACGACTACTGCGCAAAGTGGAAAAAGGAAGAAAACATTGACTACAGCCTTTACGGTACTCCGCTTGAAAGCACAACCTACAAGTTTGCAAAGTGCCTGCAAAAGCGTTTCGGTGTAATCAAGGGCGTTACCGACAGAAACTACATCACAAACAGCTATCACGTTCACGTTTCCGAGGAAATAAACGCATTTGACAAGCTCAAGCTTGAATCGGAATTTCAGGCTCTCTCCCCCGGCGGCGCAATCAGCTACGTTGAGGTACCGAATATGCAGGACAACATTCCCGCTGTTTTACAGGTTATCAAGTTCATCTACGACAACATTATGTACGCTGAGCTGAACACAAAGAGCGACTACTGTCAGGTTTGCGGCTACGACGGCGAAATCGGCATTGTTGAGGAGGACGGAAAGCTCCTCTGGGAGTGCCCGAAGTGCCACAACCGTGACCAGGACAAGATGAATGTTGCAAGAAGAACCTGCGGCTATATCGGCACGCAGTTCTGGAATCAGGGCAGAACGCAGGAAATCAAGGAAAGGGTGCTCCACCTCTGATGAATTACGGTGAAATCAAGAATTACGACATCGCAAACGGCGAGGGCGTAAGAGTTTCTCTGTTCGTTTCGGGCTGTACCCACCACTGCAAAAACTGCTTCAACCCCGAAACGTGGAGCTTTGAATACGGCAAGCCTTTCACAAAGGAAACTGAGGACTATATAATTGAGTGTCTTTCCCCCGACTATATCGACGGACTTTCACTCCTCGGCGGTGAGCCGTTTGAACCTCAGAATCAACAAGCATTGTTGCCGTTTCTGCGCAGAGTAAAAAGCGAGCTCCCGGACAAAACAATCTGGTGCTACACGGGTTATCTCTTTGACAAAGAGCTTTTGAGCGAGAGCCGTGCAAGGTGCGAATTCACCGACGAAATGCTGTCGCTGATTGACGTGCTCGTTGACGGCGAGTTTGTTCAGGACTTATATGACATAAGCCTTGCTTTCAGAGGCTCGTCAAATCAGAGAATAATCGACGTGCAGAAATCGCTCGAATCAGGCGAAATTAAGCTTCACAACCTTATGAGCAGAAATATGTAATTAATTTTAAATTTACAGGGATTATCAATTTGATAGTCCCTGTTTACTTTATATAAATTATGGGCAGTTCGCAATTGAACTGCCCGTTTTTGTTTGAACAAAATTTATTTTTTGACAGCCTTTCTCAGCGAAAGCAAAAGCAGAATTATGCCGACGCCCGTCAGTATGTGTCCTATTCCTGCAATTCCCGAAATTGCCGAGTCCATTGCGGAAGTGAGCGAAATATTCAGCACCTGAGCAATTCCTCTTATCAAAAGCATTACAGCCGTCAGCGGTACACCTATATTATAAACGCACATAAATGCTTTGAATGATTTGCGATTCTTTAGGTCGCAGTGCTTTGCAAACAATGCAACGAGCAGGAACACAATCATACCCAGCAGAAACAAATGTGGGTGCACTTTACCAAGACTTGTATTGCCGGTAAAGCCGTTCCACTTTGTAAATTCTTGGTAGAAAACTCCGCCTGCCATAGCGCTGATTGCGTAAATCAAAGAAATATTTATGTATTTTTTCATTGTAAATCCTCCCCTTTTTATAATGCAAATAATTATAAATGAATTCCGTTAACATCAAATCGCTTTTGTCAGCTTTCTAATCATTTTAGAATCTAATATGAATTACTCACGAGTTATAATGTGTTCAATTTCGTTTCCGATACAGTTGATTTTATCCTTTAAAAACGTCGGAAAGGCTTTGTACTCGCCGAGCTTGTCAACGGGAATCCAATGCAGTTTTTCTCTTTCTCCCGTCTGCGTAACGCTGTTACAGGATAAATTCCAAGTTCCGTTCGGCTTCATCAGAAAGTAAATTGAAATCTCGTGGCAATCAAATCCGTCAAGGCTTTCACTGCCCTTAAAGAAATTTTCGTGGATAAATGCAATTCGGTCAATCTCATAATGAGCACCCGTTTCCTCAAAAACCTCTCTTTTTACGGCGTCCTCGGCTGACTCTCCGATATGCACTGCACCACCGACAGAGTAGAGATAATTGTCACGCTCGTTGCCGATGAAAAGCACATATCCGTCCTCAATAATTATCGCACCTGCTCTGTAGCGAAACCACCTGTTTTCTTTGACAAATCCGCAGTCAAATTCCATACTCTCACCCCCAAACAATCTACCATTATATTATCATAACAAAGAGACAAAATCAATCAAATTCACAACAGGTATCATATAAAAAATCATGAAATATATAAAACAAACAGGTGTACAAATTCTTTTCAAACCTGTACACCTGTTCTAAAATTTATTTGCTGTAAACCGTATCTCCGTTAATCATAACGGTTTTTACTTCTCTTGTGTCTATTACGTTTATTTCCGGCAGTATAGGCGAGCCGACTACGGTTGAAAAAGCCAATGGAATTTTTTCCTCGTAGTAATCTGCGTTTTCGTCTCCTCCAACGCCCGATTTGCCGCCTGCGTCAGGATGGAGATAGTAAACCGTACCGTCATTTAATATAATTTTGGAGGTTTCTCCGCCTATATCCTCAAAGCAAAAGTTGTCATAAAAGTTATTATAAGCCACTTCCTTACCTGACCAGCCGGATTCTTTCGCTGACTCTTTATCGCATTGACCGTAAAGATAAACGGCAAACGGAGTTATTTCCATTTTTACCTTATCGGTGATCGGCTTAATAACATTCGGAGCGTCTTCAATAGTAAGTTCATCACTGATGATGCCGTCTGATTTGTAGTTTAGGTCAAAACTGATTTCAAAGGGAAGCTCAAAGATTTTTTTATCGCACCAGCAGTACTTCATCTTCTGACCGCTCTCTATGGACCGGCAGTCGTCTTCTGTTATGCCGAGCTCCTGCAAACGCCTGTCAATCAGCTCTTCATCAAAAGGCTCGGTATCATCATAATCCGAATAAGTTTTTCCCGCATAATCCACCTCATAAATAACCTCATGAATATTATAAGCTCCAATGCTCTCGCTTGTAACAGTCGCTCTGCCGCCCTCAAGGTCACTCTCAAATATTCTGCTGAAAACAAATAGCTTAATACTCTTATTATCTTCACTGAGCGAATATTTTATTGTATTTAATACTTTGTTGTGTGATGAATTACCGTTTTTATCTACATATTCGGCTTTGCAGGAGAGGTAGTCGTAAATGGTTTTATCATCAGGCATCGGCGTCGGCGTATCTTTAAGCCAGCAGAATGGTTCTTCGTAATCCTCATCAATAACCGCACTGCCGTCTTTTTTGGTAATCTCAATTGCCGAGTAAAGCTTTTCGCCGTCACCCGTTACTCCGAGAAGCTCAACATTGAGGCTGTCGTCACAACTGACAATTTCTACATTTCCGCCGTCGTAAAGTCCTGCGGAATTCATACCGCTGTTGTTGAAAAGCTCTTTGAAAATACTCTGAACGCTTCCTGTTGCAAAGGCTCCGACTGTGCCGGTAATTAATATTACCGCCGCAACAAGTAAGGTAATTAACTTTTTGCTGAATTTCTTTTTGCCGTTTTTATCATCAATACGCTTAAGCACTTCAGCCTTGATTTTTTCAACGTCAATATCAATACTTTCACAGGCGTTGAATTCATCAATATTCATAAGTTCGTCGTCGAATTCGTCAAAAACTTTCTTGAATGTAGTTTTCATAGTGTGTAACTCCTTTCAATAAGTTTTGCTTTGATTTTATTGCGGGTTCGCCTGAGCTTGGATTTCACCGTTTCTATGTTTATTTCCATAGCCTCGGAAATCTGTGAAACTGTCTGATAATAATAGTAGTACCTAATCAGAATTTCCCTGTCGGGTAACTCTATTTCTTTGATAATCTCACGAAGCTCCCTATGTATGTCCTTTTTCTCGGTTTCATCCGCAATAGAAAAATCATCCTCGGGGTCGTAGTCGTCAATATTGAGAACAGCTTTATTTCTGTTGACTGCTATCTTATTAAGTGTGCGGGTTCGGGCGATACAGCAGATATATCCTTTCAGCCTGCCCTCCTGCACTTTATCTGCATTATTCCAGAGTGTAACAAACACATCCGCAACAGTTTCCTCAATATCTTCCTTTGTAAGACTGCCTTTTGAGATATTATTTATAACCGTTGCCGCAAGACGTGAATATTGCTCTATTACAGCTTGTAATGCTTTTTCGTCGTGTTTTTTCAGTTTCAGCAAAAGTTTGTCCTTCAATACTCCCACCCTCTCTTTTTTATTGTGAAGCGCTTCTATTAATAATAACAACTGATTGTTTGATTTGGGTGCATAATTTTTAGATATTAAATAAGTTTAAGTTTTAATTCCTTTTCTGTCCTTTATTTATTGTATCACACTTATCCGCAAATGCAAAAAGTGTGCAAACTGTTTTTTAACTTACACACTTTTTTTACAATATCCTTACCGAGGAGAAGGTAAGGGGATAGTTTGTTAAATTATTCGTCGGAAAATGCTGAAATACGAATATGCTCGTCGCTCTCGTTTAATGCAAGCAACTGTTCTTTTGTAGCTACAATAAAGATACAACCCTGAAAATCATCATAATCATAGCGTGATGTGTTACTAAAATAATTCTTAATAATTCTGTTGCGCTGGGGATCAAAAGAAAAGCTTTCTTTATCAAAATCATATAAAATAATTACTGCATTGAACTTCTGATTTGGACTTGCATTATTTACGCTATCTGCAAGATAGCCGTCAACAAATCCGTATTCAGATCCACTATTTGATGCGAAATAGTCAATACAATAGCCATTCGGGTCTTCGTTAAGTGCAACAAGCTGTGCCTTGGTTGCGCACACTTTCAGTTCATTGTATTCACTACTATAAAGATACTTGTCCGGATTACCGAGATATTTATAGAGAAAATCGTTGACATCAATATCATCACTAAAAGTGATACTTACAAGAAATTCATCCGTATCAGAAGCATTTTCCATATCAGCAAGCAGCTGTTCGCTTACAATTCCCCATTTTGGCTCATATACAGGGTATGATATGTAAACGCTGTCACCGTAACCGTTTGCAATATTCAGTAATGTTTCCTTTGGTAATGATGTATCAATATATCCTTTTTCAGCGTCATAGGTATAATAAAAATCATCAGACAGATATTTATTGATTATACTGTCAGCCAATGCGTCATTGTTGTCACTCAGAAGTGAAATTCTGACATGGTAAAAATAGTAATCAATTCCAAAGCGTTCGTCATCCTTGATTTCATTGGCAATTTCAGATGAAATATTTGATGGAAGTCGGTTTTTAAAATACTCCCCAAGCTTGGAAGATAAGCCTGCAAGGTATTTCTGAATATCTGTTGCATCGTCAATACTGATGTTCTTATCTTCTGTAACGTCAGCAGTCTTGAGCTGGGAGCTTTCAAACTGTATGGTGTCCGCAATAAATTTCTGAATCAAGGTTACATCAGTAATACTTATTTCACCGTTGAGGTCTGCATCACCCAAAATAAATTCTGCCTGAACATTGTCAGGATAGAACTGCTCACTCAGCCATGCAGTTCTGCCCTGCATCCATTCAACTGCATAGTCAAACATTCCGTTAAAGTTATTATTATATGTCTTTTTAGCTGTTGTCATCATCTTGTGAGTATCTGAATCATATTCTGCTGTTGTCAGCTTTGTATGGTCAGCAATCCAGCTGTTACTTGTTTTTAACGCCCAGCCGCTCTGATAGTTCATTTCCGCACTATCTGCGATAAGGCTGTAATACTGTTTGTATGACTTCATAATACTGTTATCCGTTTTGCCGAAGAAATCGTTGAGTGCAGGAACAAAATCATCAAACCATATCTGCGGTATTGCATTAAGAATATAATCATTCTTTGAAATACAGGCTATTAAATTGTATGAGCCGTCATAACTAAACTTGTATTTACACCACCAGCCGGTATATTCTTCGTAATCGTCAACAAGCATAGACTGAAGTTCCTCGCTGACGCCTTTGGCATTACCGAGTGAATTGTAATAATCCCATACAGGCGAGCCAAAGAATTTATACGTACCGTTTTCATCCTGTTTCCAGGTAAAGAATAGGCTCGAAACGCCTGAATCCCAATTTTTACCGATTTCATTTATAAGATACAGCTTTGCAACAGAATCAACGTCTGCAATCTCTGAAATATCTTTATAACCGGATACAGCAAAATAAAAATTATTGAATTTTTTCTTTACATATGCCTTAACTTCATTATATCCTATATCGCCTTCATTAAGTTCAGGTGATTTAATTGTAACTTTTATTGAGTCAGCACAGGTTACATAATAATCCTCACCGTCTGTTGCATTAGGGTCAATTTCGCATACAAATGGAAAATCGGTATTCACCGTGCCGTCTTCATTAAGATATGCCTCATCATCAATATCGTTAATCAGGCTGTTTTTGCCAACCTCGATTTTCTCGCACATTTGATAGGAACCCCAGTAAAATCCATTGACATAAAAATCAACATAACGTGAATCGGAAGCATATGGCATACCTACAGCATCTGAAAGGTCATAGAGAAATCTGTTTCTTGAAAGAGAATCATCCTGATAATTTGCAAGGATTGAATATTTTTTGCCCTTACTCATTCCTGCAATGCTTACATTATCACTGTATGTAATATTGTACGACTTTTTAGGCATTGTCCAGGTTGTATTACCTCTGCCTTTAATCTTTTTGATTGATGTATTGTCAATGCTTCCGTCAGGCTCTACGATTGCTCCTGTTGCCGCAGCACTTATCGATTTATCCTTGTTAAGATAGGTCATAAGATTTGTGCCGTTGCCGTCTGCATCTGAATTATTGATATATATTCCTGCCTCTGCGTTCGATTTCATAAATTTCAGGGTATAGGTTTTGTTGTCGGCAGTAACACTGTAGCTTTTGCCGACTTCATAGTTAATCTGAGCTGTTTCGCCTGCCGCAATTTCCGTGCCGTTTACAGTTACAGGCTCAGAATAGGCATTGTAAATATCAGCCTTGCTGTTATCAGCTGATACCGGCAAAAAGAAGTATTTTACTGATGAATTGGTCTCTTTTAAATTTGTAGTATGCTCACTCTGCCACGACTGCCACGCCTCGGTGTCAGCGGAATTAAGAACACCGTGAGCATAAAGAGCCTGTGTGGTGTCAAACGATATTGTTGTTCCGTCTGATACACTAACAGCATTGTCTTCTATCGCTCCGACTGATACAGCAGCCGTACTCATCATAAGCAAAACAATAAGAATGGACGCTAAGATTCTTTTCATTTTAACCTCTCCTTTAAAAATAGATGTTCGCACATATTTATTTATATATTGAAACATTTATATATTTCAGTTTCAGCAAAAGTTTGTCCTTCAATACTCTCACACTTTTTTGTGTCCCGAAGCACTTCCATTAATATAAACAATCAATTGCTTGATTTGGGTGCATTATTTTTGAAATTATTTGTTTAATGATATAATCGGAAGAGGAAATCTGAATTAACAGCAAAAGCGACCATTTTCGGTAGTCGCTTTACTGATTCTATAAGATTCAGAGCTGAGTTGATGATTACTCAAGCAATAAAAATAATTCTGTCATAAATCCGCTCGTCATTTTCATAAAAACACTTAAAATTTACTTATTCATATATTTTTTGTTAAGATTCATAACCTTTTCAATAACCATATTTCTGACCGACTCAGGCTCGATAACCTCTACCCTGTCGCTGTACTGCAACGCCCAGTTCACCATAGCGTACGGACTGCACTTCACTTCAACTATATCGTCAAAGGGCTCGGTTTCTTCTGTTCTTATGTATTTGAATGTATCGCCGAACCAATCGTACATAAAGGTGTAATCAGCACGCAAAGGCTTTGTCGGATTATTATTTTCTTTCGGACTTTTAACTCTTAATTTAATCTTTACAGGATTATCAAATGACATATTCAGGTGAGATAGCTGAAAATCCTCGCTCCACGACTGAGGAAGATTATCAACCCTCCACTTGCTGACTGACGGAATTCCTTTGATATTATGCTTTTCATCACGTTCGGGAATTTCTATTTCTGTCATCAAATCAATGCGCCAGATTGACATATTTCTGATAGTTTTTTCGCTGAATACAAGCTCTTTACACGCAAGCAGATAGTACCTTCCGCCGCTTGCAACAATATAATACGGACTGACGGTATCTTTCTTATTATGATTAAGCACAAGTTTTTTATCTTTGTCATAGCCGTTAAAAGTAAAGCTGATTTGCACACCATCATCAATCGCACGCTGAATCGTCAGCAGATTTTTACGCAGAGTTTCTCTGTCGGCAAGCACGGGCTCTTTTACCCTGCAAATATTCTTTGCGCCTTTTTTATAGAATTTAGTTGTCAGGTTTTTTTCAATCTTTTCAATTATCCTGTTCGCCGACTCGGTATCTACTGTTTTTGAAAACAAAATGCTTTCAATCATACTGTTAATTTCGTCATACGAGAAAGTGTGATTATAATACAGTCCTCTGATTCTCATTGTCTGATTAGCGTCATCATCTTCAGAGTCGCTTTCATCAAGAGTACTATCGCCGTACTTTTTGATAAAATCTTTAAAAACAAGCTTTCATTCGTCCTCAGGTTTTACGCCGTATTCATCAGAATTCATAGCCATAGCCATTTTTACAATCGTGTCGTTGTAGGTTTCCTTGTCACCTAAATACGGCTCAATTTCAGGCTCCCTTCGCAGAGCCGCCTGTGTAACGGTATGCTCGCTGTCGGAATTTACTTTTAAATATTCCAGTATCTTAAACGCTCTTTCAAGCTTTGAATATCTTTCTTTTTCTTCTTTCACGTTCTTTCCTCCGTTTCTGAATTTATTGTACCATAAATTTGCTCGGTTTTTTCCTGCTTTTTACAAAATTTCAATCAAAATATTTTTTAAAATTAAAGTTTAAGCGGAAATTTCCGCCTAACTGATTGATATAATAATCAATGTCAGCTGAACAAACGATATTTAAAAGGAGAATTGCTATGGAAAGAAGAACTATTACAACATCAGACACGTCAAATCAATTCAACAAAATTATGCAGACCAGATGTAATGAAATGATTATCAATGATATACTGAACCCGCTGCTCAGGATAATATATTCGCTTAGAGAAAGCGATAATTTCAATAACATTCCCGGCACCGACGTCGGTGAAGGAACCGCTTGGGAATATTACAGAAGCGAATTCGATAATATTTACCGAGCTATCAACAGCAACATATTCCTTTCTGAATATGAATACAGGGAAATTTACAAAACAGTACAGGGTATTCATTCATTTACAAGAAAATTTTCAGGAGCTGACGGCTTGCAGGACTTTTTCTTTGAAGCAAACGAGAATCTGCATTACTACACATTTGCATTCAGCGAGGAAGGAAAACGCTGTAAGAATTATTTAAAAATCCGTCAGGATAATGCACCGACTGCCGAAGAATACAAAGCGTCTGATGTTTACCGGGCAAAAAAAGCTGTGAGAAATGCTGAATTAAATCTACGATTTGAAGAGGAGGATTTTTTTGTTGAAGAGCTTGCTTATGCCGTCAGAGTAATATTTATAAACATTATCAGTAAAAATTATTAACAGCCTGATAAGACGGATATATAACAAAAACGGCACAGGGATTTTCCTTGTGCCGTTCCTGCTTTGTGATACGTCTTAATAATTTATTGCAAATCAGCATAAGCTTAATTTACGCAAATATAGATTGTTGTTACTCTGTTTTTGATTTATAGTACGGACTCAGATTGATAAACAGCTTTTTCAAATCCTCTGTATCATCGCAGTTTTGGAAAATATATTCCAACAGTTCCTCCTGTCTTGCCTGTCCCAGCGTCAAACGATACAAAGATAGGATTTTTATAAGCCGTTCATAAAACAACTCGTCACGGCTGAACGGATACATAGGAACAATTCGCTCTATCTTTACCATATCCTCGCTCTTTGTCAGTCCCCAAAACGGAGTCAGGTCGGAGCCTTTTCCGCCGTTTTCCTCTTTTGATGCCTCAATAAACATTTCCTTCCATACGTTTGACTTAAAGGTAATGTTTCCATACCGTTTTGCCACATTCTGACGTATAGCAAGACACTCAAATCTGTTGATTCGACCTTCTCTCTGCTCCAAATCTATCGGATTTGATGGGAGGTTCCAATGTACAATCCTGCGGCAGTAGTAGTGAAAATCCAAGCCTTCCTGCCCAATAGAAGTAGAAGCAAGCACAAACGGTCTGAACGGTGAATTAAACGCATTTCTTATACTCTTTTTTCTGTCTGCATCTTTTTCTTTACCGTCGCCTTTCGTAAATGCCACGGCAAAATGAGAGCGGAGCGGAGTTGCAAGCTCTTTGCCGTTTGACACCCTTGCCTTGAAGCCGTTAAATGTATCTACAGAATAAATCGTAGTTCGCACATCCATTGAGCTGATTATTGTGTAATGAAGATTTCCTATCAGATTGCTGTCAGAATCCAGTCCGTTAGTTATCAAATGAGCATACTCATCAAACATTGCCTGAATATTTCCATGCTTACAGTATGTGAGCACATTTCTCCAGTGTGCATCGTCGGATTTTTTGCCGCAGGCCAACTCAACTGTTGCAGTTGATTCCGGTGTATTCATACGATTTATAAAAATCTTTGCAACCTGACTCGGATAATAACTCGGATAACAGCTCGGACCGTAAGTTCTTTTTTTACTGTACATACGATATGTTCTGTTGATTACAACTGCGGGAGAAGATATTGCCATATCCGTTAAAACGTCAAGTAAATCGTCAGGCTTCTTACCCAAGTTTTGTGCTCTGCTGTTCTTAGTGTCTGTGTACAGCTCCTTAAGGCAATTAAGATGAGTCCGAAAGCCCTTTTGTCGTTTGGTTGATTCAGTCTCATCAGGAAATGAAGCCAACGCCTCATCACTGTTAAGCCACTTTTCCACATATGCTGTACTGTCTAACAGCAGAGGTGCTATGTAATACCAACGCTTGTCCTGTGCACCTGAAGATACCATTTCAAATCCTGTCAGTTTTTCGGAAATTTTAGCTTTTATCTCCTTTTCAATTTCCTTTAGTGTCAGCCCTCTGTTCAGGCAATCAATCGGGTTATAGCACTTTGTAAGAAACAGGGACGGATACATCAGACAAAACAGCGTCATACCGCCCGGAATTCCGCCTCTCACCGAGAAATTCAGTCTGGATGAAGGATACCTTTTTTCTCCCGCATAGAAATAGTGGGCTTGCTTATCTTCGTTTGATTTTGCGAGTTTTCCGACTGTTCTGCGTTCAGTTTCGTATGAAAGCAGACCTGCCAGCATACGGGGAACCATTTCCCACGATGAAAAAACTAAGGTTTTTGTAAAATCTCCTGAGTTTTTATATACTCCCTGCGGCTGATAATAAGGTTTTGACGGAGGAATCCAAAGCAGTAATTCTGCATTATCCTTAAATACGTGTGACATTACACGCTCAAGCCGTGCGTTATTGTTTGGAATTTTTTCATATCTGTCCAAAGTTCTTCTTTTTAGCCACAGGCAATCCTTATTTATCTTATTTATCTCATCAGGATGTCCTTTAAAATGTCTTTCAATATACCGTTTAACACGATAATTTCGCATAAATGACATAAGATACGGAGAGGATTTGACATAATCAACGGGCATATTAAACGGAGCGCCAATATCCTCTAGTAACTTTTGAGCCTGAAGATACGATTTAATATCACGGTCGGAAACCTCTAAAGGCTTGTAAACATCCGTATCATCAATTATATCCGCACTTTCCGCTGCCGAAATTCTCTCTGTTCTGCAAACGTGCTTATACATAGCGTCTTCCGCTGTGTTTTTGGCTGAAATTACAGTGGTATCTCCGCTTGTAAGCTCCTTAAGCTTAACCGAATAATTGCTCCATACCGTTTTAAATTCTCTATTCTCCTCGTCCGAAATATTCAAAAAATCCATTACAGCAAAGAATTCGTGATAATGATCATATTCCGGCATTTCATCTATTTCCTCGAGGGTAGAATACATTTTATAGGGAGTTGCAGACAAAAGCAGCATACGCACCCTGTCTGAATTAAAAAACTTATTCGTAAGCATACCTGTTTCCGATTCCGGATCGGCGTTAATCAGGTACTTAAAACGCTGAAACTCGTCCATAATAACAAGGTCAGGCTCGAGCTTTTCCAAGCTGATTTTAGCAAAAATCGTCCTCAGCTTTCCTATTATTGAATTATTATTTTGCTTTTCAAATCCTCCGTGTTTTATGTATTTGCACATAGATATAACCGTTTCCATAACCGTACTTTCTTCATCACACGGACGGTTAAGCTCATCATTCACCGTTTCGAGCATATAGGCAAGGTATTTTCCGCTGGAAATTCTGTCACATTCCGAAACCTTTTGTTCATAATAATCCTTCTCCCTGCCCCAAGCGCTGATTGCATTGCCTTTCATTACTTCTTCAAGTTCGTCAATATAATTTTCAAGTTGCGGAATACGCCGCAGTACAGCAAACATCAACGCTCTTTCGGAAACAATTCCTGCACCTGACGTCATTCTGAATGAGGTTTCGGGGGTTAACGGAATGAGCTGAATGTATCTGCTTAATAAATCAGCGTCATTTTCCTGTAAGAAAATATTTAAGTGCTGCATAGAAAGACGGGAAGAATTTGTGCTTTCCGTCTTTAAATCATTTGAAATTTTCAGCTTTTTCAGGTTCTGTTCTGCAATAGCGGCATTTGAGCAGATATAAACGACTTTTACAAGTTCGTCATCGTTCTCCTTCTGTATTTTTGCAAGTTTAGCGATAGTACCTCGGGCAATTAGTGTTTTCCCCAGTCCCACCTCGTCTGAAACCAATACTCTCATTTGTCCTGCACGATACAGTTGGTCAATACGATTAACTGTTGCCCTTTGAAAGTCTTTCAGTCCTGACATTATTGTCTTTTCAATTTTATCCAGTTGATTGGCAACATTTACCTCTGCCATTACAGCTTCACCGCTTTCTTAAACGTATTGTACAGCTTTTCAAATTCTTCTGGGACGACTCCGTCTGAGGAAACTGCTTTGATAAGATAATCTATTTCCTTAAATCTTTCGGGAGAGGCAGACATAGTTTGCAGCATTTTTTCATACAGCGGAGGGATTTGTGCTGATTTATGAGTCTTTGTTTCATTTGTCATTTCATTATGTACGTCATTTTCTAATGCACTGATAATATAATTATCACCAAGTAAAAAAGCAATGTACCTGTAAAAGCAGTCCTCATCCTTTACAACGCTTTTAACTACGGCGTTTTCTCTTTCGTCAGGCAGACCTTCCGTAGGAATAATTATTATTCTGCTTACTGTCCGTTTGCCGTCGGTAACCGAAATCTTATAGAACTGAGATAACTGAGTAAGATTCAGCGACTTAAACAGAACTGTATCTTTGAGCGGTTCTGTTTTGTTGGACAGCAGAGGTGATATATTCACATCGTAATCACCTTTCTCGAAATATTGAAAGACAACACACAAATCGTAATATTCGCCGTTTGGTACAACTGCTGCGCTTGGATTCATTCGGTTTAAATCCTTTATATAACCGTCGAGCTGATTTTCCTTTTCGCTTTCCTCGTCCTCGAAAAAATTATCGTTTAGATACACCTCCATAAACGGGTTAGCAGGCTCATCCTCCGAACCGTTAAAAAGTGACTCTGATAATTTTGCTGAATTCAGGTATCTGTTTTTGCTCTTGAGCAATATCATAAACTCAACATTTCCCGTAATTGCATTATGAGAAGCGTTGAGCGAACCGATATAAAGGTAAGAATCGGAATATTTGCGAACCATAAACATTTTGGCGTGTATATCCTGCTGTTGTATCTGCGTCTGATTTTCCGAAATTGCGGATTCACCGTCTATAATCTCATCTTTTATTTTAAATATTCTGAAATTTGAACAGTCGTTTGGCTTTAGTTTTCCCAGCGACATTGCTCTTGTAAACAGCATACAATCAGCTTTACCGATTTTTTTGCTTCTGTCATTAAATTCCTTGATTACCGAATTTGAAAGGAACGGTGACATTATCAGTATTTCGTTAAAAGAATCTTTAAACAAAGGCTTAAACGGCTCGTCATTGATAGAATGAAAACCTCCTCTGCTGCTCTTTATTCCGAGCGGCAAGAACTCAAAATCATAAAATTCCTGCGAATTAAGCTCAAAATGCACATTCGGAAGCTCTCTGACTATTGCACGAATTGCCTTTTTCTTTGCCTTGCCGTTTTCATCTTGTGTAAGACTTTCCGAAAGATAGTTGATAAAGTCAATTACAGGAGCATTTTTTGTTGTTTTTTCACTGCTAACCCTTCCGTCCATACAAAATGTCACATCCCAACTTCTGTCAAAGGTGAGATTGCGTGACAATACAACGACACGGTAAAGCGGTGTTTTTTGTGAATCCACATACTTTATTAACCAGAATTTCGGATGAAATGAAGGATACTTAGCTATTCCCCTTCTTTTTGTCGTGCTAACCTGAAACACAATTTTTTCAAGCAGAATGTAGAGAGGCGTTATCTTCTCAGGACTATGTATCTGACCGCCCTCGCAAAATAAAGCAACTTTGTCACCGGTAGCTCTCAATGCTTCAAGCAGGCATATCGGATTTTTCATCAACTCACTGTCCGTATCTTCGGATAATCCCAACGCAATCGAAACTCCTGTTAATGCATCCAAATCCAGAGAATATGTAGTTCCAATTGCAAACTCCGGTTTAAATCCTGCCGGAGGAGCAATAACCTGACCGTAATCTAATCTGTCAATATTCGGATTAAGCATCGTTTGTATCCTCCGCACTCATAATATCATTTACTATTGTCTTTGCTTTTTCAAAACGATAGTCCAGTTCTTCTCCGCCATACCATTTATCGTCTTCCGATTCACCTGGGTGAGTCGTTTTTGCTCTGTTTGTACCCTTTAACTGCACTTCCCTTGAAATAATGCATTTCTTAAGTCCGTCAATATCTCCTGCAAGCATAAGCTGTTGTGCTTGCTTTAAAAATCTGCGAAGCAAGGGATTGTTAAATATTTGAAGCCGTTCCATAATAAAGTCGATATCAAGTGCGGCTATTCTTGTATATTCTTGTTTTTGCCTCTCAAATTTTACATTTGCAAGCTCATTTTTAGCATCAGATATTATTACATTAAAAACAGTACGAATTGCATAGATAAAATCAGAAAACTGTATCGCAAGAAAATAGAAGTCTTTGATATTTTCGGGGAACAATCCAATAATTGAATCTAAGTTCTGAAAAGTTTTACAGTCAAGAAATTCCTTTATATTATTTTTTAGTACAAAGCCGAGCATACTGTCTTTACAAGTAGCTGCAATCTGTTCTCTCAGGAATGCCGCCTCCTGAGAAGTGAGCGATATGGAAAAATCATCCTTCCAAGTTTTTTCATATGTAGGCAATTTCCAGAATTGCCTGCTGAACAAATCACCGGCATTCTTGTCGTCACACTCGTTTTCTTCGGCGTTATCATTTCGGTTTCCGAGTTTATTTAATGTAGCTTTTCGTGCTTTCATAGAACAAGAAGTCCTTACATATTCTGACAAAGACATATTTCCGCCGGTAAAAATGCCGTATCGCCTTAAGCCCGACCAATAAATTTCTGACGGAGTTCTTTTTACCCACTTTCCGTTTTGCAAAGAGCGTTTTCCGATTATGCCGCCCTCGTCGCAGTCTTGCTCTAACAAAATTTCTCCGCATTCTTTCTCACGCTCATCCAACTGCCTGAATATCTTTACAGGGTTAGTTTCAGGCGACAGCTCTAAATCCTTTAAGACATACGGAACTGCAAAAAAGTATTTTGCCCTTGTCTGGATAGTAGACGTACCGGGGAAAAATATATTTGAAAATCCATCCCTTATCGGTGCAATACCCAGTTCATCAAGAGTACCTTTTTCTGACAATAATTCCAGAACATTTAAAACCTTAATTCTTTCCGATTTTGAAAAATCAATCCATCCTAATTGCATTTTTATCACCTAAATATCCACCTGTTTAGCGGAGCATTTTCCATTATTCTTCATAAGACAAACATTCCTGTCGGTACATAGGTAAAAGCTTTTTCCTCAATCTCTTTTGTTGTGCTTCAAACTTATAACTTGAAAATTTAAGAAAGAACGAGCATACTGCAAAAACAGGCTTATATCATTTGTCGTTTTAAACAAAACAAATCAAAAACATACTGTAATTATCTATATTTTAACATAAATCTACACATTATTCAATTGCTCATCTGTTATATTTCATAAAACTTTACTAAATCTCTAAAAAACAGATAAACAGCATAAATCATAAAATCTAAATAAAAACAGGCGAATACAAAAATAACGGACTTTCTCAAAATTGAGAAAGTCCGCATTTTTACTTGCTTTTTAAGTGATTTATTTATCCAGTGACTTCATTGTCGGGATTGCGTTGCGGTTATGATATTACTCTCAATAAGTCTTGATACATCGGTGTGAAGCGGTGCATCAAAACTTCCATTTTACGCAAATCTTCGCAAGTCAAAATAACTCTTGTTACGATTGGCGTAAGAATTGGCGTAAATGACGCAAACTACAATCGGTGTTATTTTGTGGTCTTTAAAATATACTCTTCAATCGCTTCAA
>CACXFS010000018.1 GCA_902766885.1 uncultured Ruminococcus sp.
ACCAAGAGATAAAAGAGTTGAAATCGGTTTAACTTATATCTACGGTATCGGCCGTAAGACTGCAGACGACATTATTGCTGCAACAGGTGTTAATCCCGACACTCGTGTCAGAGATTTAACTGAAGAGGATATTGCAAAGCTCAGAGAATACATTGAGCACAACTGCCGCGTTGAAGGTGACCTTCGCCGTGACATCGCTTATGATATTAAAAGACTTATTGATATTGGCTGTTACCGTGGCGTTCGTCACAGAAAGGGTCTCCCCGTAAGAGGTCAGCGTTCAAAGACCAACGCTCGTACTCGTAAGGGTCCCCGTAAGACAATGGCTAATAAGAAGAAGTAAGGAGGGCAAAGGACTATGGCAGCACCAAAGGGTGGTAAAAAGGTTATTCGCCGTCGCCGTGAGCGCAAGAACATTGAAAAAGGCGCAGCGCATATCCAGTCAACATTTAACAATACAATTGTTACTATTTCCGATACACAGGGCAATGCTGTTTCGTGGGCAAGCGCAGGCGAGCTCGGTTTCAGAGGCTCTAAGAAGTCAACTCCGTTTGCCGCTCAGTCAGCAGCTGAAACAGCTGCAAAGGCAGCAATGGAACATGGTATGAAATACGTCGAGGTTTATGTAAAAGGACCGGGACAGGGCAGAGAAGCTGCAATCCGTGCATTGCAGACAGCAGGTCTTGAAGTAACTATGATTAAAGACGTTACTCCGATTCCTCACAACGGATGCCGTCCTCCAAAGAGAAGACGTGTATAGTATTATAAAAGGAGGATATTTCAATGGCTAAAAATATGCAGCCTATCGCTAAGCGTTGCAGAGCTCTCGGCATTTCTCCCGCAGTTATGGGTTACTCAAAGAAGACTTCCAACAGAAACCCCGGCGGTAAGATGAGAAGAAAAAAGAGCGAATACAGCATGCAGCTTACTGAAAAGCAGAAGGTTAAATTTATTTACGGCATTATGGAAAAGCAGTTCAGAGCTTATTATGAGAAGGCTGAAAAAGCTGAAGGTAAAACAGGTGCCGTATTGCTCACATTAATTGAACGCAGACTTGACAACGTTGTTTTCAGACTCGGACTTGCTTCCACAAGAAGAGAAGCTAGACAGCTTGTCAGTCACGCTCACTTTACTGTTAACGGCAAAAAGGTTAACATTCCCTCATATCTTGTTAAGGTTGGCGATGTTATCCAGGTTAGTGAAAAGAGCCGCTCAACAACAAGATTCAAAGCAATTGCAGAGGGCGAAACAGCTTCAACTGTTACTCCCAAGTGGCTTGAGAAGGACGAAAATCTTCTCGGCGGCAAGGTAGTTGCTGCTCCCCAGAGAGAGGATATTGATTATCCTGTTGAAGAACACCTCATCGTTGAGTTGTACTCCAAGTAATCCCGAATTTCATAGGCAGATTACACATACATTGGCTGCTTTTGCAGCCGCATAATGTCAGGAGGATTCGCGAATGATTGAAATTGAAAAGCCAAGAATTGAAACTGCAGAATTAACCGAGGACGGAAAATACGGCAGATTTGTTGTTGAACCGCTTGAGCGTGGCTTTGGCAACACTCTCGGCAACAGCCTGCGCAGAGTATTGCTTTCCTCTCTTGAAGGCTGTGCTGTTACATCTGTTAAGATTGACGGCGTTCTTCACGAATTTTCGACTATTCCCGGCGTAAAGGAAGACGTTACGGAAATTGTTCTCAATTTGAAAAGTCTTGTTCCCAAGCTTCATGAGACCTGCCCCAAGGTTGTTGAAATTGCAGCCGAAGGTCCTTGTGAAGTAACTGCCGGCGACATCAAGTGCGACAACGAGGTTGAGATTTTAAATCCCGAGCTCCACATTGCAACACTTGGTGAAGGCGCTAAGCTCAATATGGAAATAACCGTTGACAAGGGCAGAGGTTATGTTCCCGGCGAGCGCAACAAGCAGTTAAGCGGTAACAATGTAATCGGTGTACTTCCGATTGACTCAATCTATACTCCCGTGTTAAAGGTTAACTATACGGTTGATAACACCCGTGTAGGTCAGATTACTGACTTTGACAAGCTCACACTTGACGTATGGACAAACGGCGTTATCAACGCTGAGGAGGCTGTTTCTCTTGCAGCAAAGGTTCTTACAGAGCACTTAAACCTCTTTGTAAACCTTTCCGACAAGGCATCAAGCGCAGAGCTTATGGTTGAGAAGGACGACAAGGGCAAGGAGAAAATCCTCGAAATGACAATCGAAGACCTCGATTTGTCGGTTCGTTCGTTCAACTGCTTAAAGCGTGCAGGAATCAACACGGTTGAAGATTTAATTAACAAGTCCGAAGAGGATATGATGAAGGTTAGAAACCTCGGAAGAAAATCTCTTGAAGAGGTTATTCAGAAGCTTAATTCTCTCGGTTTCAGTCTTCAGAAGGAAGACGAATAAAATACTAAACTTTTATATAGTGTTTAGTCGAATTACCCTTTTAAACCAACGGTAAAGGAGTGAAAACAATGCCCGGTACAAGAAAATTAGGAAGAACTACAGCTCAGAGAACTGCAATGCTCCGTGCTATGGTTACATTCCTTCTCGAAAACGGCAAAATCGAAACAACTCTTACTCGTGCCAAGGAAGTTCAGGCTATGGCAGAGAAGATGATTACTACAGCAAAGAACGACACACTTCACAACAGACGCCTTGTTTTGGCTTTTGTTACAAAGGAAGATGTTACAAGCAAGCTCTTTACAGAAATTGCTCCCAAGTATAAGGAGAGAAGCGGCGGTTACACAAGAGTGACTAAAATCGGTCCTCGTCGTGGTGACGGCGCTGAAATGGCAATCATCGAGCTTATCTGATTTTCGGATAAAAATTTTGCTGAATAAATTAAGGCTGTTCCTTTCGGAGCAGCCTTTAGTTTTAGTGTGGAGAGTGATTTTGAAATGAATTTGCCGTTTTCAAGAACTTACAAATATGATATAAAATCTGATAAACAGAACTTTCTTAATAAATTGAGAAAATGTACGGTTAAGGAAAATACTGCTTGTGAACAACAAACAGAGAGTGATTTTATCGGCAATATTACCGACAACGATTTTACGGTAAAAGCAGTACCTTCTTCAAAACGCAGAGGTCTTTTTAATCCGACAATATACGGCTGTTTTGTCAATGAAAATAATAAAACAAAATTATCTGTAACTATGAAATGCAGTCAGTTTGATTATATTTTCCTTGCTCTATTCTTTGTTGTTTGCGTGTTTTTTGGTTGGATAATTTATATGCAGTCGCTTGAAAACATTTCACTGACTTATTTAATTTTTCCCTTGCCTTTTGCTATTTTTATTGTAATAAATATTTTATTCATAGCTATTGCTAATCTGAATTTCAGAGATGCAAGGGAAAGACTTGAAAAAACAATATTTAAGTAGCTATTTTTTTGCGCTGTCTGTGCATATTCTCAAAATAAAATATTGATTAAAATGGTATATTGTGTTATAATATCATAGTATAGGCAAAATATCTGTGAAAGGATAGTTCTTGATGATAAAAGCTAATGAATACCGCACCGTTACCTGCGGTGAGTTAAGAGAAAGCAATATCGGTCAGCAGGTCAGAGTTGCCGGCTGGGTTGAAAATATCCGTGACCATGGCGGCGTTATGTTCCTTGACATTCGTGACCAGTACGGCGTGCTTCAGGTTGTTGTTCACAACGATGAGCTTCTTAAAAATATAAACAAGGAGTGTACCGTTACTCTCAGCGGCGAGGTCGTTAAGCGTGACGAGGACACCATAAATAAAAAGATTGCTACGGGATATGTTGAGGTTCACACAGAGGACATTACTGTTCTCGGCAAGTGCAAAAACGTACTTCCCTTTGAGGTTGCCACTTCAACAAATACCTCCGAGGACGTGCGCCTTAAGTACCGTTTCCTCGACCTTCGTAACTCCAAGGTGCACAACAACATTATGTTCCGTTCAAATGTTGTTTCGTTCTTACGCACAAAGATGAACGAGCTCGGCTTTACCGAGATTAACACTCCGATTCTTTCAACCTCATCACCCGAGGGCGCAAGAGATTACCTCATTCCCAGCCGTAAGCACAAGGGCAGATTCTATGCTCTGCCGCAGGCTCCGCAGATTTTCAAACAGCTCCTTATGGTTTCCGGCTTTGACAGATACTTCCAGATTGCTCCTTGCTTCCGTGACGAGGACGCTCGTGCCGACCGTTCACCGGGCGAGTTCTATCAGCTCGACTTTGAAATGGCTTTTGCAACTCAGGAGGACGTTTTTGCAGTTGCAGAGGAAGTTCTGTACGAAACATTCAAGAAGTTTTCGGATAAAGAGGTTTCAAAGCCTCCCTTTGCACGTATTCCCTACGCTGAAAGTATGGTAAAATACGGTACAGATAAGCCCGATTTGCGCAATCCGCTTGTGATTGTTGAAATCAGCGATATGTTCGTTGAAACGGATTTTGCTCCGTTCAGAAAGAAAACTGTCCGTTCAATCAACGTTCCGAACGCCGCTTCGCAGAGCAAAAAGTGGTTCAAGAGAATGGAGGAGTTTGCTCTTTCAATCGGTATGAAGGGCCTCGGCTACGTTAAGGTGAACGATGACCTCACCTTTGACGGCCCGATTGACAAGTTCCTCAAAGAGGGCGACCGTGAGGAGCTTATCAAGAGAAATAATTCCAAGGCAGGCGACGTAATTTACTTTATCGCCGATACAGCAAAGGACGCTCCAAAGCTTGCAGGACAAATCAGAACAGAGGTTGCAAAGCGCCTTGACCTTATCGACACAAGCCGTTTTGAGCTTTGCTTTATTGTTGACTTCCCGATGTACGAGCGTGACGAGGAGACAAATCAGATTATCTTTACTCACAACCCGTTCTCAATGCCGCAGGGCGGTCTTGACAGCCTCTTAAATAAAGATCCCGAAGAAATCCTTGCATATCAGTACGATATTGTATGCAACGGCGTTGAGCTTTCGTCGGGCGCAGTGCGTAACCACGATATTGAAATTATGAAAAAGGCGTTCGAGATTGCAGGCTATACCGAGGACGACTTAAAGGCTAAGTTCTCGGCTCTCTACAATGCGTTCCAGTACGGTGCACCGCCGCATGCAGGAATGGCTCCGGGTGTTGACAGAATGATTATGCTGCTCACCGAGGAGGAGAACATCAGAGAGGTAATTGCATTCCCGATGAACTCAAATGCGCAGGATTTACTGCTCGGCTCACCGGGCGAAGTTACCGAACAGCAGCTGCGTGAGGTTCACATTAAGTTAAGATAAATAACACTCAAAGGGCGAGTTGTAGGAAAATATGACTTGCCCTGATTCTGTTTACAAAGGATGGTTTTTATGGTAACAAGAGAAGACGTTGAAAACATTGCGTTGCTTTCAAAGCTTTTTGTTCCCGAGGAGGAGCTTGACAGCCTGACGCAGTCAATGCAGGAAATTATAGATTTTGCCGACGAAATCAACAAAGCCCCCGCAAGCGACGAGGCTTTTGACAATATCAACAATCTGTCAAACGTGTTCCGTGAGGACGAGGTTGTTGAGTCGTTGAGCAGCGAGGAAATTCTGAAAAATGCTCCCGAACAGGCAGAAAATCATTTCCTTGTGAGAAACAGAGAGTAAGGCGGTGTTTTAAATATGGGTACAATTGCAAAAATCCACGAGATGCTGACTTCAAAGCAGTGCTCCTGCACCGAGCTTACAAAGAGCTATCTCGATGAAATAGAAAAGTCAAACGGCGAGCTTAATGCCTATGTCAATGTTACGGGTGACGAGGCTTTAAAGACAGCCGAAAAGGTTGACAAAAAAATCGCATCGGGCGAGGAAATAGGACTGCTTGAGGGTGTTCCTATGACATTAAAGGACAACCTTTCGACAAAGGGCATTGAAACTACCTGCTGTTCAAAGATTCTGACAGGCTACAAGCCGATTTACAACGCAAC
Source organism: uncultured Ruminococcus sp. (assembly GCA_902766885.1). Taxonomy (GTDB): domain Bacteria; phylum Bacillota; class Clostridia; order Oscillospirales; family Acutalibacteraceae; genus Ruminococcoides. The sequence continues at coordinate 5,923 of CACXFS010000018.1, forward strand.
CGTATGGGATATTCTACAGTCGCAGAACGCCGTTATGCTCGGCAAGACAAATATGGACGAGTTCGCAATGGGTTCTTCGTGCGAAACCTCGTACTTCGGCGGTGCGACAAACCCGTTTAATACAAAGCACGTTTCGGGCGGCTCATCGGGCGGCGTTGCAAGCGCAGTAGGCGCAAATATTGCGGCTTACGGTCTTGGCTCCGATACGGGCGGCTCAATCCGTCAGCCTGCATCTTTCTGCGGAATTGTCGGCTTAAAGCCGACCTACGGCTCTGTATCACGTTACGGACTTGTGGCTTACGCAAGCTCGCTTGACCAGATCGGACCGATTACAAAGAGCGTTGAGGATGCTTCAATCGTATTTGACGCAATTTCAAAATATGATGAAAAGGATTCCACTTCAAAGGGATTCAGCGGCAATACCTATTCTTCGCTCAACAACGATATCAAGGGAATGAAAATCGGCATCGCAAGAGAATATCTTGACGGTGTGCGTGACGACGTAAAAGAGGCTGTATTGAATGCGGCTGAGGTTTATAAGTCGCTCGGTGCAGAGATTGTTTACTTCGATTTGCCTGCGCTCAAGTTTGCTCTTCCCGTTTACTATATTATCGCCTGCGCAGAGGCTTCTTCAAACCTCGGAAGATATGACGGTATCCGTTACGGCTACAAGACAGAGCACTACAACGGCACTCACGATATGATTTGCCGCACACGTTCCGAGGGCTTCGGCGAGGAAGTAAAGCGCAGAATTCTGCTCGGCACATACGTGCTTTCGGCAGGCTACTACGACGCTTACTACAAAAAGGCGCAGAATTTAAGAGGAACAATCGTTAAGGCTTTCAACGACGCATTTACTCACTGCGACGTTATTCTTGCTCCGACTGTTCCTATGACTGCTTTTGAAATGGGACGTGCAGTTTCCGACCCGATTGAAACATATCTCACCGACATCTGCACCGTTCCCGTAAATATTGCAGGTTTGCCTGGTGTTTCGGTTCCCTGCGGATTCAACGCAAAGGGTATGCCGATTGGTATGCAGCTTATCGGCAAGAGCTTTGGCGAGGCTACAATTCTGAACGCTGCTTATAAGTATCAGCAGGCGGCAGGAGAAAACTTTAAGGATACAAAGTGGGGTGTTAAGCTGTGAAATACGAATTAGTTGCGGGTTTTGAAACCCATATTGAGCTTGCTACAAAGACAAAGATTTTCTGCGGCTGCACAACGCAGTTCGGCGGTGAGCCTAACACACACTGCTGTCCCGTTTGTATCGGACTTCCCGGCACACTTCCCAAGCTTAACCGTCAGGTTGTGCGCTACGGAATTATGGCAGGTCTTGCCACACACGGCGAGATTGCCGAAATCTCAAAGATGGACAGAAAGAACTACTGCTATCCCGACCTTTCAAAGGCTTATCAGATTAGCCAGCTCTACGCTCCGCTTACAATCGGCGGCTACGTTGAGCTTTCAAGCGGTAAGAAAATCAGACTCCACCACATTCACATCGAGGAGGACGCAGGAAAGCTGATTCATCAGCACGGTGACACCTATGTTGACTACAACCGTGGCGGCGTTCCGCTTATCGAAATCGTTTCAGAGCCTGATATCCGTTCAATTGACGAGGCAAGGGAGTACGTTGAAAAGCTCCAGCAGGTTATGAGATATATCGGCATTTCCGACTGCAAAATGCAGGAGGGCTCAATGCGCTGTGACGTTAACATTTCGGTTCGCCCCGTCGGCAGTGAAAAGCTCGGCACACGTACCGAAATCAAGAATATGAACTCAATCAACAACATCTGCAAGGCTATGGAATACGAGTTTGAACGTCAGGTTGATTTGATTGAAAGCGGCGGTCAGGTTGTGCAGGAAACTCTGCGCTATGACGATGCAACAAACACAACCTCGTCAATGAGAAGTAAGGAAGACGCTCACGATTACCGCTATTTCCGTGACCCCGACCTTGTGACAATTCACGTTACAAAGGAAGAAGTAGAGGAGATTAAGTCTTCCCTCCCCGAGCTTCCTACGGAAAAATGTAAGCGCTATGTTGACGAGCTCGGAATCCCCGAAAAGGACGCTCAGCTCCTTACAAAATACAGGAATATAAGCGAATATTTTGACAAGGCGTGTGAGGGCGTTAAGTCGCCAAAGACCGTTTCAAACTTCATTATCGGTCAGATTTTCAGCAGAGTTGAAACCGAGTCTGACAAGGAAGTTTTCGATGTTGCCGTATCGCCCGAGCAGTTAAACGAGCTTGTAAAGCTGCTTGACAGCGGCAAAATCCGCAACAACCTTGCTAAGGCTACGCTTGAAAAAATGCTTGACAGCGGCAAGGGTGCGCTTGAATTTATCAGCGAGAGCGATATGGGCGGACTTGACGAGAACGCAATGATTGAGCTTTGCAAGCAGGCTGTTGAGAGCAACGCAAAGGCTGTTGAGGACTACAAAAACGGCAAGGAAAAGGCAATCAAGGCGCTTGTCGGCTTTGTTATGAAGAACAGCAGAGGAAAGGCTGACGCTGCTGCTGCCGAGGCAAAAATCAAAGAGCTTATCGGATAAGATTTATATGACCGTATTTTGAACTAAACCATAATTTGTCGAGTGCCTCGACAGGCAAAACGAGTGGAAAAGTCGGATTGTTTGGATAAAACGGTTGCCCGAATTTAAAGTTGATATATAGGTGATGTATCGGGACGTCAAGGATGCCGTCCCCTACGGATATAGAGGAAATGTTTGTATTACAGTCGTAGGGACACGGCGTGCCGTGTCCGTGTTGACTATCAAATATAACCGATTATATGATAATTTTATTAACAATCAAACCTTTCCGTAGGGGACGGGTTCCTACACGTCCCATTCACAAAAATTGCAATGCAATTTTTGTGTGGACACGGCACGCCGTGTCCCTACGTCAACGTTGCTATAATTCCAACGCTAAATTATAGTTTATCACTTTTTAATGATAACAAAAACGTAAAAGGCAGGTGCAATATTATGAAAAACAATTTGCGGGTAGTGTCGCTTGTAATGCTTATCAGCCTGATTTTTTCGGGTTCACTGCTTTACTATATGATAGCCGACATAATTGTTCCATCGTGGACTCAGGAAGGCGTTGACCTCTATGTTTATGTTATCGTATGCGTAATTCTGATTTCGATAGTTCTTAAGTTCATTACGGGAATGTTCGGCTTGACGGCATTTACAAAGAGCACCACTGAGGAAGAAAAGCAGAAAAAGCTGAAAATCGGCGGCAAGCTTTCCGTTCCGATTGCGGCTTGCGGACTGCTTTGTCTGTTCATAAAGCTTTTTTATTCCGATACTTTCCTTGTGGCTGATGTTTTTGATATTGGACTTGATATTCTTCTCGGATTTATGTTCATAATCTGTTCAATGTTTGTCCGTGCCGGCAGAGAGTAAGCCAAGTACCTCGGCTCGTAGTTCGGGCTGACAGGGTGGTCGCTTTAGAAGAAGCGGGTGCCCCTTGCTGTATCTTGACGTTTTGGCGAACACAGTTCGCCGCTACGATAATTAAAAAAGTAAATATCGCATAAATAACAGCACCGCATATTCGTATTGATTTCTGAATATGCGGTGCTTTTGTTATTGTATTAAGCTAATAATGCTTTTTTATTTTACGGAAATGCTGAGATTATCAATCCAGTCCTGCGCTTATTCTCTGGATTTTTGTTGCGTCAAGTATTGAAACATAGCCGTCACCGTCAATATCTGCAAGTGCAATTTGCTTGTCGGTCAGAACTACAAGGGATGCAAGATGTTTCTGGATTTCGGTTGCGTCAGCAACATTCACACTTCCGTCAAGGTTTACGTCACCCAATTTGTTTTCAATCAGCCTCAGAATAAAGCTGCTGCCGTTGAAGATGATTGTAACGTCAAGGTCCTCGCTCGGAGTAATCGTTGCGTTATTATGTGCGCTCTCGTAGCTTAAATATTTTGCGGTTGTTTCGTCGCTTAAGTCGGCAGTAAAGTATTTTGTTCCGTCTTCGTTGAAGATTTTAAACGTGTATTCGGTGTCTTTTAAAAGTGTTACGTAGATTGTGTAGCTGCCGTCGTCGGCTTTTGTAAGCATATATTTCTTTGCGCCCCAGCCGCCAAAGCCGACGCCTGTGAGGTAGTAGTTATCTTCGGGAACTTCGATTATGTTATTAATCGTACTTGTCATCCATTTTTCACGTTTCACAAGCCAGTCGTACATATAGTTTATCTGTCCGTCAAGGTCGCTCGAATAGCTGCCGCCGAGTGATTCGAAGTACGGGAACCACTGATATTTCCACATATAGTAGTTAAGATACGATGAATTCGGCGAAATGTTTCGGTATTCTTCAACGCTTTTAAGCCTTGTACCTTTGGCGGAAGACTCGCCCTTGAGTACTGCAATTGCGGGAATAAAATCATCATTCCAAAGCCTTTTTACAACTTCTTCAAAGGTTTCACCGTTTGCTGTTGTGCCCTCAACGCTGAATCCCTGACCGAGGATATTTGTCATTTTGGTTTTGTCATACTGCGCTGTTTTGATTGCCCAGCCTTCTGTGTAGGCGGTGTTTGTTGCGTTCTGTCTTGTGCAGTTAACGTTACCGAGTCCGCTGTCGCAGTCCCAGATCGGGTCAGCAATAAATTTGCCGTCAGCGGCTACATATGTAAAGAAACAGCTTGTCATACCGCCGTCGCAGTTCTTCGAAAATTCCTGCAACAGATATGCTCTTGCCAGTGAGTCAACGTCGCAGATTGCTTCAAGGTCTGACATATTGCCCGAGTACAGTGCGTCCTCAAGCTGTTGGTATTTGCTCTTTATGAAGTTATACTGTGCGTTCAGCATTTCGTCAACGCCGTCATAGCCCTCAAGGTCGGGTGATTTGCAGACTACATGAATTCCTCTGTCGCTTTCAAAGTAAACGTCGCCTGCGTAGTTCCATATGTCAACTTCTATGAGGAAGTTGAAATTTTCGGTCAGCGTGTCTGACTCGTCTTTGAGTGAAACGAGAGAGTTTTTGCCAAGCTCAACCTTCTGCGTAATCTGATATGCGCCCTTGTAAACGCCGTTGATGTACAAATCAACGCTTTGAGAATCGGGTGAGTAGAGAGAGCCTACCTCGTCGGCAAAATCGTACATAATTCTGTTGCGCAGGAGAGTGCCGTCCTTTGCGTTTGCAAGAAGCGAGAATTTCTTGCTTGTAATTCCGCCGATGCTCGTCTTGCTGTCAAAGTTGATGTTGAAAGGCTTTTTGTCGGAATCTCTCCACGTGGAGTTGCCTCTGCCCTTAATCTTTTTCAGCGTTGTGTCGTTGATTCCGCTGTCGTCGATAATTGTGCATTGAGCACCGTTTACGGCGTTTTCCTTATTGGCAGTAATGAATGAATAGAAGTCGGTTTCAACCGTATTGCCGTTGCTGTCGGTGTAAACGCCTGTAGTGTCGTTTATATAGAGCGATACCTCGCTGTCGGATTTGTAAAATTCAACGTATGCCGAGGTTGAAGAATTTTCAACCAGAGCAGTAGTTCTTTCGCCTATAGTGTAGCTTACGATTGCCGAGGTGTGCGGCTTGATTTCAACTCCGTTGATTATTACGCTGTTGTCAAAGGAGTTGTAAAGCTCAACCTCGCTGTCGCTTGCGGTGGGAGGAAGGAAAAAGTAGCGAATTCCGACCGAGGAATTAGGTCCCCACAAGGATTCCCACTCCTGCCAAGCCTGTGTGCTCTCTGAATTTGACTGAGCGTGTGCGTAAAGACTGTCCGACTCTGCAAAATAGGGAACAGCAGTTGATTCAACTGTGTTTGTAGTTGTATTGATTTTTTTATACACAAAGGATTTTTCGGCATTACCGAGAGAATTTTCGGAATAAACCTTGATTGTGTATTCCTTTGGTGAATCGGTATCGTCACCGAGGGTAAATTCAGCTTTGTCGGTAAAATCAACACGCTCTGAGTCGTTGACTGTGTAGTAAGAGGATTCGCCTGATGGAGCGGATATAGTGATGTTCAGAGTGTCTTTGAACTCACAGCCGCTCACTATATTACTTGAAATTTTCGGTGTGTTGCTGTAAACCGACCATTCCTTTGCTGCGCTGTCGTATATGTATCCATCGCCGGGAAGAACTAAATCTTCGGTCTGGTTGCCCTCACCGCTGCCGCCGTTGCCAAAGATGATGTTTGTGGCGTCGGTTTTTACGGTATATGACCACACATTATCTCCAATCAGCTCCATTTTTTCTCCGGGCCATTTGGCATTAGAACCGGTGTTGTTCCAGATAAAGCAGTAAACCTCATCCCAGCCCTCATTGTTATTGAAGTAAACGGTTTTGTACTCCTCTGCCGAAACAGAAAGATCTGCAAATGCAAAACAGGATATAACCATCATAACTGCAAGTACAATGCTGACTGCCGATTTTGCTTTTTTCAACATTAAATCTCACTCCTAAAATTATTATAATTCAGTACGTCTGTACTTAGTTAGATTATATCATCATTGTAAATGGTATTCAATAATTATTGTTTAAGGAGAGAAAGTTTAGTAATTTGGTATAATTATGAAAGAACATTTTTGTTGATTATTTTTCGGCGATGTGCCGTTGCAGGTAAATCAGCTGTAATTCAGCGGAACGGTAAAGACAGTTCCCAACATTTTTGTTTACTAAAAAATCGGGTATAACCGTGAAAGCGGTTATACCCGACAAAAATTATACTAAACTAAAATCAGTTAAGTTCGTCAACAACCTTCTGGATTGCTTCAAGAGCGTCATCGGGAAGCTTGTCGTAGCCGTCTTTTTCTGTTGCGAATGCCTTGATTTCGTTTACACGGTCATTCATACGAGCCTTAAGCTGAGCAACGTAATCCGGATCGTTCATATCGGGAACAAAGCCTTCCCAATCCATAATCTCGATGTCGGAGAACGGTCCCCACTTCTTGAATTCAGCCTTGCCCTCTACGATAGCCTCGAGGATACCGAGTGTGTCCTTAGGCTGAACCTTCTTGCCCATAAAGTCGCCTGTGTTAACAATGTAGCAGTCAACGTTCTTTTCCTCAACGAGCTTCTTGAATTTTGAGTAGTCGTTAGCAAGAGGATAAGTTCTGAACGGGTTAGCGTAGGGAACAACAACGAGCTTATTGGGGTCAACGCCGGGAGCAAGTCTTTCAGCAGAAGATCTCTTTGTTGCAAGTGTAGCGCCCATTACGGAAGCAAGAGATGCACCCTTAAGCTTTACAACGGGAGGAATTGTGGGATCCTTCATAATCCAGAAGATAGCGTTAACGGGTTCTTCAATCTTGTCAACACGGTTGGGTGACCAGAGCTTTGACTTGATAGCTCTGCCGTTGCCGTTTCTGATGTCCTCTGTTACGAGCTGAACCTTGCCGTCCTCGTCAAGAGTAGCAGAACAGTTCTGAGCTGTAAGGAGGTACTTGTTGTCGGGGCAGCCTGTAGGATAGTCGGCTGTCTTGTCGAAGTATGTCGGCTCGATTGCGATTGATGCGCAGGTATCTGTGTTGATGATAAATGCGTCGTCGTGGAGAACCTTGATTTCGTATTTGCCGCCGTGCTTAGCGTGAGTAAGAGTTGACTTACCTGAGCCTGAAAGGCCATATACGGAAGCAACATATCTTCTGCCGTCGGGAAGGAGATATTCTTTCTGACCGCCGTGGCATGAAGCGTAGCCGTTACGGTTAGCGATAGCCCATACCATAGTAAGTGTGCCCTTCTTGTGCTCGCCGAAGTATCTCATACCGAGGATACAAGCGCAGTTTGTTTCTGTGTTGAAGTAGCAGAGAGTTTTCTTTGCGGGGTCGCTGAGGCAGTCATAGCTTACGCCTGCGTGCTCAACGGGAGTCCACTGGGGATCTGAGAAGATGTAGATGTCGGGCTCTTTGCCGTCGCCTACGGGCTTTGATTCCTTATACATCTTAACGTACTCGTCTGACATATACTGGAAGTTAAGCATCCATGAGTACATAATGTTTTCTTCACCCTCGGGAATGAGAAGGTGAACCTTAACCATAAATTCAGGGTCAAGACCTGCGTAGCAGGTTGCATGATACATTTTCTTGTAACGAGCGCTGTAGATAGCGTCCATAGCTACCTTGTCAAGAGCTTCACAGTCAACGCCGGGCTCGCCTGCAATGCGGCGTGCAGCAGCGTATCTGCCTGTGATAGCGCCGTCGTTGAAAAGAAGAACCTTTGCGTCCTTGTCAAGACCGAATTCTTCGCCTCTGTAAACGGGCATATCGGTAACGATTGTACCGGGTGAATTCTTAGCAAGGTTGTATGCTTCTTTAAGTGTGTTTACGGGTACAACATTGTTGCCATAGAATGCAGCTTCAATGATTGACCTTGTTTTTGAGAAACCGGGCTTGCCTTTGCCGATTTCGTTCAAAGGATAATAAGCTTTTGTTGACATAAAATCTACTCCTTATCTAATCTTTTATAATGTATAGTATCACATTTTCAAGATACAAGTGCATTATAACACTTGTAGTTTATTTTTTCAAGCTAAAATGCAATTATTCTTTTTAAATATTGCAAAAATTAATTCCGTAAATTTCTATATGATAAACTTCAATATTATTTTGAATTTTTTTGACCTTTTTTCTTGCATTTTGCAAATGGATTTTACTTTTATTAGTGATATAATAAAAAGTACGTCTTAAATTTGCGCAAAAAATAGACATTACTTGATTTTTGTGTATTTATTCTTCATATATTTGCCTGATTATACGATTTGACTAAGTTGCTTTAAAGTGATAAAATATGGTTAAGTAAATATGTGAGGTACAACGTTATGGGTAAAAAAGCGGTTTCCTTATTAATGTGCGTTTTTTGTGCGGTATTTATGCTTTGCGGTTGCGGTGAGAATAAAAATTCAGAGATTGTCGGCGAGTGGGTTCCCACAACGGCAACACTTAACGGCTCAACGATTAAGTATGACGAGCTTGGAATTGAAAAGGAAAAGTTTGGATTTGTCTTTGCCGACGACGGAAAGTGTACGGCTACGCTTGCAGGAATAAGCGACGAAAGCACGTACACATTTAACGGAACTTCGGTTGACATTCAGATAAACGGAGAGGAATACAAGCTTGACTACGAAAAAGGAAACCTGACTTTGTCGCTGAATTACGGCGGAAATTACACATCGTTTACATTTACAAAGGTAAGATAATTCAATTCGGAATTCGGAATGCGTAACTCGGAATTTCGGGTTGCAGGAAAATATGTAAATATTTTACTTTTACAACGGAGTCATTAAAGGCTCCGTTTTTGTTTGCTGTCATTTATGCGGAAAATAATTGAAAAACCACGCATTGTGTGGTATACTAAAAAAGTATAATTATTTATTTTGGAGAGTGAACGCAATGTCAGACAAAACTGTCCGCACAAGATATGCTCCCAGTCCTACGGGATTTATGCACGTGGGCAACCTGAGAACGGCTCTTTATGAGTATCTTGTCGCAAAATCGCAGAACGGAAAATTTGTTTTGAGAATTGAGGACACCGACCGTGAACGCCTTGTTGAGGGTGCGGTTGACGTCATTTACAATACACTTAAGCTTGCTGGACTTAAGCACGATGAGGGCCCCGACGTCGGCGGTGATTTCGGACCTTATGTTCAGTCCGAGAGAAAGGGAATGTATCTGCCGTACGCAGAACAGCTTATCAAAGAGGGCAAGGCTTACCGCTGTTTCTGCTCAAAGGAGCGTCTTGAAAAGTTGCAGAACGACAATATCGGCGGAGGTTATGACCGCCACTGCCGTGACTTGCCGCAAGAGGAAATTGACAGACTGCTTGCCGAGGGTGTGCCGTATGTTATCCGTCAGAAAATGCCGATTGAGGGCAGTACAACATTTGTTGACGCGGTTTTCGGCGAGATTACCGTTGACAATTCCGAGCTGCAGGACCAGATTCTGATAAAAACCGACGGCTACCCGACCTACAATTTTGCAAACGTAATTGACGACCACACAATGGGAATTACTCACGTTGTACGTGGCTGCGAGTATTTAAGCTCCACCCCGAAATACAACCTTCTTTATGAGGCTTTCGGCTGGGATATCCCGACATATATTCATCTTCCGCTCATTATGGGCAAGGACGAGGACGGCAACGTTTCAAAGCTGTCAAAGCGTCACGGTGCAACAGGCTTTTACGATTTGATTGACGAGGGTTATCTGCCCGAGGCTATCATCAACTATATTGCACTTTTAGGCTGGTGTCCTAAGGATAATCAGGAAATTTTCACGCTTGCAGAGCTTGAAAAGGAATTTGACATCAGCGGAATCAGCAAGTCACCGTCCGTATTTGACTATGACAAGCTGTCGTGGTTCAACGGCGAGTACATCAAGGCTATGACTCCCGAACAGTTTACAGAGGCTGCGATGCCGTACTACAAAAAGGTATTCGGCGACAGGAAAATGCCGTATATAAAATTTGCCGAGATTTTGCAGAAACGCACTACTCAGCTTACGCAGATTCCCGAAATGCTTAACTTTTTTGCTGAGCTTCCCGAATACGGAAAGGAGCTTTTCGTAAACAAAAAGAGCAAAACAAACCTTGAAAATGCTCCCGTTGTGCTTAAAGAGGCTTATGAAAGACTGAAGGCTCTGCCCGATTGGACGGCTGACGCTATTCACGACTGCCTTATCAATATGGCTGTTGAAAAGGAACTCAAAAACGGCACCGTAATGTGGCCTGTACGAATTGCGGCGGCAGGCAAGACGGTTACTCCCGGCGGTGCAATTGAGATTTTAGATATTCTTGGCAGAGATGAGTCGCTCAGAAGGCTTGAAAAGGGACTTGAAATTTTAGCTAAATAATATTATAGTTTGGAGTTAATGGTCGCTACGCTCCGAATTTGTAATAGTGCGTGTTGTGTGGAAATGTTTGCTTTTTATGGATGAGTTTATATAACGGCAACGTTTCGGGACGTCAAGGATGCCGTCCCCTACGAATTCAAATTCAAACATTTCCTCTATTACCGTAGGGGACGGCTTCCCAGACGTCCCGTTTCACAAATTGCAATGCAATTTGTGAAATATTGCGAACAAAGTTCACCGCTGCAATTAATAAATAATTTCTGCGGCAACGTCGCAATATAAATAAACATTTATTATTGCAAACTAACCACTCGACTGAAACTCCACACTTAACACTTATTTTTTGGCAGGAAGGACAGTTTTTATGGCTGAAGAAATTAAAAATATTGAAAATGAAGAGGTTATGCAGAACAACTTCATTCACGATTTTATAAATGAGGATATTGCCGAGAACGGCAGATTTGAGGGCAAAAAGGTTCATACTCGCTTTCCTCCCGAGCCTAACGGCTATCTGCATATCGGTCACGCAAAGGCTATCTGCATTGACTTTGGTACGGCTGAAAAGTTCGGCGGAATCTGCAACCTCCGTATGGACGACACCAACCCCACCAAAGAGGACGTTGAGTATGTTGACGCTATCAAGGAGGACATAAAGTGGCTCGGCTTTGACTGGGACGACAGATTTTACTATGCGTCAGAGTATTTTGAGCAGATGTACGAGTATGCAGTTGAGCTGATTAAAAAGGGACTTGCCTATGTCTGCGAGCTTACTCCCGAACAGGTCAGAGAGTACAGGGGCGATACGCAGACTCCCGCAAAAAGTCCGTACCGTGACCGCCCGATTGAGGAAAGTCTTGATTTGTTTGAGCGTATGAAAAACGGTGAATTTGAGGACGGCAAGATGACACTTCGTGCGAAGATTGACCTTGCATCGGGCAACTTCAATATGCGTGACCCCGTTATCTACAGAATTAACCGCCTGCACCACCACAGAACGGGCGACAAGTGGTGCATTTACCCGATGTACGATTTTGCGCACCCGATTGAGGACGCAATCGAGGGCATTACTCACAGCCTTTGCTCGCTTGAGTTTGAGGCTCACCGTCCGCTTTATGACTGGGTAATCAACAATATTTCCGCACCTTGCAAGCCCCGTCAGATTGAGTTTGCAAGACTCGGAATCAACAACACGGTTATGTCAAAGCGCAAACTGCGTGAGCTTGTTGAAAAGGAATATGTTGACGGTTGGGACGACCCGAGAATGCCTACGCTCTGCGGACTTCGCAGACGTGGATATACACCGAAGGCAATCCGCTCATTCATCGACCAGATTGGCGTTTCAAAGGTAAATTCAATTGTTGAGTACAGCTTTTTAGAGCACTGCCTGCGTGACGATTTGAATGAAACGGCACAGCGTGTTATGTGCGTAATTCACCCGATTAAGCTTGTGCTTACAAACTATCCCGAGGGCAAAACCGAGGAGTTTGAGGTTGAGAACAACCCCAACCGCCCCGAGGACGGCACACGTACAGTGACGTTTTCAAAAGAAAGCTACATTGAAGCCGAGGACTTTATGGAGGAGCCGATTAAGAAGTATCAGCGCCTTTATCCCGGTAACGAGGTGCGCTTGAAGGGAACGTACATTGTAAAGTGCACAGGCTGTAAAAAGGACGAAAACGGCAATATCGTTGAGGTTTACGCAGAGTACGACCCCGAAACAAGGGGAGGAAACACTCCCGACGGCAGAAAGGTAAGAGGTACAATCCACTGGGTTGACGCAAACAACTGCGCCGACGCTGAGGTAAGGCTCTATGATAACCTCTTTACAGTACCCGACCCCGACGTCGGCGACAGGAATTTCCTCGATTACCTCAACCCTAATTCGCTTGAAGTCCTTAAAAACTGCAAGGCTGAAAAGAGCCTTGAAAAATCCGAAGCACCTCAGAGCTTCCAGTTTATGCGACTCGGCTACTTCTGCGTTGACAACAAGGACAGCTCAAAGGAACACCTTGTGTTCAACAGAAGCGTAAGTCTTAAAGACGGTTTCAGGAAGAAATAATGAAACAATATAAAGACAGAAAAATAATTCGTTTGCAGAATTACGATTATTCTGCAAACGGAGCATATTTTATTACAATTTGTACCCATAATAAGGAACACTTATTCGGCACTGTAGGGGCGGATTCCATATCCGCCCGAATGGTTAAGAAAGTTTATGGTGAAATAATTGGTAAATATGATAATGTATCTTCACCGATAAGTGTGGTAATGCCTAATCATTTTCATTCAATAATAATTATTGAACGGAACGGTACCGAAGTTGTACCATCTGTATCAAAAATCGTACAAGAATTTAAGAGATACACAACTTGTGAATATATCAAACTTGTTAAAAACGGCATTTTGAAACCCTTTGATAAAAGAATTTGGCAACGCTCATTTTATGACCATATAATAAGAAATGAAAATGATTTTAATGAAATATGGACGTATATTCAAAATAATCCTCTGAAGTGGCAAGAGGATTGCTATTATTGATATTTTGCTTAATTAATTGATGTGTCATAACGGGCGGATATGCAAATCTGCCCCTACGTTTGATTTGTCAATGACAGAGTATATGTTAATTATCAGTTTTGACATAAGATTTTAATATGGAATAATTTAATCATAATCTAAAAACAAGGTACAGTTACTCGGCTGTACCTTGTTCTGTTATGTGATTTTAATCCGCTTATGCAACAAGTGCTTTCTGTAGTGCAGTTGCGTCGAGAATACTTACAACTCCGTCGCCGTTTACGTCTGCAAGAAATCTGTAAAACTTGTTGGCGTTGCCGTTGTTTACAAGCGTTTTCTGAATGTCGGTTGCGTCGTTTATATCCAGACAATAGTCAAGATTTACGTTGCCCATACCTAAATATAAAGAGGCTTCGTTAGAGCTGGTGCCGTAGGTTGTCGGCTCAAAATATGCGGAAAGGGTTGTGTAGAATTCAACGTCGCTTTTGCCTATGCTCAGCTTGATGTAAAATTCAGCCGTGCCGTCCCTGTTCGGAATAACGGCGTTCATTGCAGCTCCGCTTGTTATAATCAGACCTGATTTGTATGTTGTGCCGTCGGTGAAATCATAATTGTGGGTGTCATTTATGCGTTCAATTGTATAGGTATGAGAACCGTCCTCGTTGAAGTATTTGCAAAAGTCTGAAAGCTTTACTTTTACCTTCTGATAATATGCGCCGGTGTCATTGTATGAGTGGGGGTTGCAGGTCGAGCCTCCGCTGTTGCTATTATATGAGAAAATGTCATACTCTGCATTTACTCCGCTGACAAGCTTTGTACCTTTGTTGCAGTCGGTGAATTTGATGTCGATTGTGTTGCTTGAGTCCTTTCTGTTCCTGAGCTGAAGATAATACTGATAGTCTGACGGAATGTTGTAGGCGTATTTCAGAATTGTGTTGTTCGGAACGTAAACCTTTTCGCCTACAAGCTCAAAGTACGGCTTCTGTGAAATTACTCCACTGAAGGTTTCGGCGGCATTTGCCGTGATTGTTCCGAGAAGAATAAAAATAATGCACAATGTAATGCTGATAATTTTTTTCATAATGTTTTATCCTCCGTTATAATTTTTACCTCAATATTTTATCATAAGCTTCAAAAAAGTACAAATGGAAAATACGCTGACAATAATTTGAATTTTTGTGATTGTTGCAATAAAACGGAGTTTGCTAAATTCGAAAATAATGATATAATAATTATAATATAAAAATCGGGTGATATTATGAAAAATGTTCTGATTACGGGCGGCTCGGGCGGAATCGGCACGGCGCTGTGCGTTGCGTTTGCACAGTCAGGCTGTAATGTTGTCGTTCACTGCCACAAAAATAAAAATTCAGCGCAGAATCTTGCGAAAATCCTCTGCGAAAGCTACGGCGTGGGTGCGCTTGCGGTGCAGGCTGACGTGTCGGACAGGCAGTCGGTAAACGAAATGTTTGACATAATCGACAACACTATCGGCAGTGTTGACGTGCTTGTGAACAACTCCGGAATTGCTCAGCAAAAGCTTTTTACCGATATTACGGCTGAGGACTGGAAAGCTATGCTCGGCGTAAATCTTGACGGAGTTTTTAACTGCACGCAGGAGGCTCTTAACAGATATATGATAAAAAACCACAATGGAGTGATTCTGAATATCAGCTCAATGTGGGGACAGGTAGGTGCGTCATGCGAGGTGCATTACAGTGCCGCAAAGGCAGGCGTAATCGGACTTACAAAGGCTCTTGCAAAGGAGGTAGGCTTGTCGGGAGTGCGTGTGAACTGCATTTGTCCGGGAGTTGTTATGACCGATATGATGAAGTCCTTTGACGAGCAGACCGTAAACGAGCTGAAAGAGGAAACGCCGCTTAATGCTCTCGGAACGCCGAAGGATATTGCAGATGCGGCTGTGTTCCTTTGCAGTGACAAGGCAAAATTCATTACGGGGCAAATACTCGGTGTTAACGGAGGATTTGTGATATAGTGCATCGCAAATTAACATCTTTTGCCGACAACATACTATTGCAATATTTGCGCAAAGGTTTTATAATATAGTTAATTTTTAATATTAAACAGGGAAATTTTTATGTCAGATAAGATAAACTTAAACATCGGCATTGAACGTCGAAGTCATTTTATTAATTCAAATGACAATAACTTTACATATTACGAAAATAACGCTCCCTCCCATAAGAAAAGAGAGATTGTGCTGACTCTGCTTTATTTTCCGATTTCTATTCTCTTTATGGAGCTTGTGGTTAAGCTTTCGGTCGGTTTTTCACTTGTTGACGGTGTGCTTTTTACCGCAATATTTTCTCTTGTTCCGGCCTGTGTGCTGACCGTTGTTTCGTCAATTTTCAAAAACGGCAGAATCAACAGGCTGATTGCCTGTATTCTTACGGCAGTGCTTGCAATCTGGTATAGTGCGCAGATTGTCTACAACAACGTTTTCGGAACATTTTTTGTAATCAACAGCATTTCAAGGGGCGGTGCCGGACAGGCACTTAACTCTGTTGATATGATTTTTACGGCTTTAAAGAGCAGAATATTTTTTATTCTTCTTATGTTTTTGCCGCTTGTGTTCTGCATTATTTTCGGTAAAAGGCTTTCCATGTTCAATAAATCGAAAATCTCCGTAAAGATTATTCTTCTTTGCGCCGCAGTTGTTTTTCAGATAATCGGCATGCAAAGCGTAAATATTGATAAATCTTCGTCAAACACAAAAAGTGCATATAACCTTTATCACGGCGAGCTTCAGCAGAATGCCGCCTGCGAAAAATTCGGACTTTTTACAATGCAAAGGCTCGACATAAGCCGTATGCTTTTCGGTTATAAGTCGGATATACGCAAAACCGAAAGCACCGAGCCTTCAACAACCGTTTCCCCTGCTACGGCAGATACACCCGACAAAAAGGTAAAAGCTCAGATTATTGAAACAGATTTTGACAAGCTGTCCGAAAAAACAGATAACGATGATTTGAAATCGCTTTATGATTATTTTTCAAGTGAAAAGCCGAGCTATACTAATGAATATACGGGAATTTTCAAGGATTATAACATAATTTTCATAACGGCAGAGAGTTTTTCGCAGTATGCAATTGACAAGGACTTAACGCCGACTCTCTACAAAATGTATAACGAGGGCTTTCAGTTTGAGAACTATTACTCTCCGGCGTGGGGAGTAAGCACAACCGACGGTGAGTATGCAAACCTTACGGGACTTACTCCGAAGTCGGGTGTGTGGAGCTTTTCGCAGTCGGCAGAAGATAACGTGAGTTTTCCGTTTACCCTCGGAGAACAGAGCCGTTCAAACGGATATGAACAGGTGAGAGCATATCATAACCACACCTACGATTACTATGACCGTGACAAGTACCTTACAAATATCGGCTACGATTATTCGGCTGTCGGAAAGGGACTTGAACTCGGCGAAGACGTGTGGCCTAATTCAGATTTGAAGATGATGCAAAAAACTGTTGACGATTACATAAACGCCGACAGCTTCAGCGTTTATTATATGACAGTCAGCGGTCACGGTGGGTATTCATACAACACAATCAGCCAGCGCAATGCTGACTTGGTGAAGAATTTAAAATACAGCGACGAGGTCAAGGGCTACCTTGCGGCAAATATCGAGCTTGACAAGGCTCTTGAGTATCTTGTTGAAAGGCTTGAAAAGGCAGGAAAGCTCGACAATACTGTAATCTGTCTGACAACCGACCACTATCCGTACTCGCTTGACGAGTTCAACGGACTGGACGAGCTTGCAGGACACAAGGTTGATACCGTTTTTGAAAGATACAAAAATGCATGGCTTTTGTGGAGCGGCTCAATGAAAGAGCCTGTCAGCGTGAAAACGTACTGTTCAAGCATTGACATTCTGCCGACTCTGCTTAACATGTTAGGATTTGAATACGACAGCCGCACGATTATCGGCACAGATGTTTTTGGCGGAAAAGAGCCGTTCGTTGTCTTTGCAGACAGAAGCTGGATTTCACAGAATGGAATTTACAATGCAAACAGCGGAGAATATACTGCCTTTGAAAACGCCGCTGAAAAGGACGATATCGACTTGCTCAACAACAAGTGCACAAATATGTTTACCGTTTCAAGAATGATACTTGACTCGAATGTCTATGCCGAAATTTACGGCGATACTCACATAAAAGGAAAATAGAGGAAGTTATTAATGAAGAGAAAACTTGCAATTTTTGGCATTATACTTATTTTTATTGCAGGAATAGGTACAATGAGCTACCCTTTGGTAAGCTCTGTAATCAATAATATTGACAGCAGAAACCACGTTGAGGAGTACACAAAAACAACAAAGCAGATGTCCTCTGAGGAAACGCTTGAGATGTTTAAGCAGGCAGAGGAATACAACCACAGTCTGACAAACAACGTAATTATTACCGACCCGTTTGACGAAAAAGCCTATAAAAAAATCGGCGCAAATTACGAAAATGCTCTGAATGTTGACGGAAACGGTCTGATAGGATATATTGACATTCCCAAAATCAACGTTTATCTGCCGATTTACCACGGAACGGCAGAGGACATTCTTGCCAAAGGTGCAGGTCACCTGCAAAATACCTCATTGCCAATCGGCGGAGAAAGCACTCATTCCGTAATTTCCGCACACACCGCATATCCGGGCGAAACTTTTTTTGACTACCTTACGGATATGGAGGAGGGCGATGAATTTTACATTCACGTTCTTGACAGGGTATTAAAATATGAGGTGGACAGCATTAAGGTTGTTCTGCCAGAAGAAACCGACGATTTAAGAGTGGTCAAGGGAAAGGATTACGTAACGCTTCTGACCTGCACACCGTACAGCGTCAACACCCACAGACTGCTCGTAAGAGGAAAAAGAGTTGAGTATGACGACTCAAAGTACATAACTACCGGTGCAAGCGCCGCAAGTTTCGGCAACGACGGAATATTTTTCCTCGGCTATAAAGTTCCTTACTGGGCAGCGGCACTGATTATTGTCGGATTTGTTGCACTTGTAGTGATAATAGTAATAATCAGGCTAAAGCGCTCAAAAAAGAAAAAACGATACACTGATAAAAACAAAGGCGAAGATATTACCGAAACACAGGACGGTGATTGATTTTGTGGAGAAAAATTGTCACAGGTGTTGCAATTGTGATGCTTGTTGCAGGCATAGGACTGTTTATGTTCCCGATTGCGTCAAACTTTATCGGAACGCAGATAGCAAATTCCGAAACAGAAAAATTTGACAGTCAGATTGAAAATGTTGTTGATGACGGACTGACGTTTGATGACGCACATGAGCAGGGCAAGGTGGACGATGAGGGATATCTGATTGACGAAAACGGCAACAGAAAGTCGGACAATCCCGTTGTGTTTAAGCTCGACCTTGACAGGCTTTATAAGGACAGCGTGGAGTATAACGAAAATTTAAAGACAAATCAGGGTTCACTGCTTGTTGACGATTATGCTTATGCTCAGCCGTCGCTTGATTTGAGCAATTACGGAATAACCGACGGAATTTACGGCTATGTTTCGGCTGAGTCAATCAATATGAAACTGCCGATTTACCTCGGTGCAAATGATGCAACTATGAGCTATGGTGCGGCACATCTGACATATACCTCACTGCCTGTCGGGGGCAAAAATACAAATACTGTGCTTGCAGGACATACGGGATATATCGGCAGAATTTTCTTTGATAACCTGCGCAACCTGCAAATCGGTGATGAGGTTAAACTGCGCAATTACTGGGACAACCTCACATATAAGGTGATTGAAACTAAAATCTGCAAGCCTAATGAGTCGCAGGATATTTTTATCAAAAAAGACAGGGACTTGCTGACGATGATTACCTGCATTTCAAACAACAGCGGCGGATTTGACAGGTATTATGTGATTTGTGAAAGAAAATAGTATAAGGGCGGATAACGTTTAGGTTATCCGCCCCTGTCGTTTTATATGTTAGGAAAAAATCGGCTGTGTCGGTTTCCCGATACAGCCGAAAATTTTATTCAAAGTTTATGTCGCCTTCGTATTTCTTTTTGAACATTTCAAAAACGGTCTGCAAAATTTCTTCGTCGTCAATGCTCACATATTCTTCGGTTTCTTCGTCAAGTGCATTGATTTTGAGAATTACAACCTCGTCGGCGTCCTCGTCATTTTCAATGAGAACTATATATTCGTCACCGTCATATTCAATGACATCAAGAAATTCAAATTCAACCTCGTTGCCCTCGTCATCGGTAAGTGTGATGAGCGCACTTTCAGTTTCCATTTCTTCAAGGATATTTTCGTTGTCAGCCATAATAATGTCCTCGCTTTCTGTTAACTTCTTCTAAAGTATAACTTTATTATATGTAAAAGTCAAGTACAAATTCGGTCGCTTTCCGATATAATAAACAGAGTAGTCCCGTTGTGACAGCGGTGATTTTTGCCTTGCACAAATTAAGAAAAATATCTATTGAAATGTTTTTTAATTTAGGCTATACTTATTATTTAAGGGTAAATATATCACCCGTAATTTGATTAAAAAGGAAGTAATTTTATGGCGAAGAAACAGTTTAAATCAGAGTCAAAAAGACTTCTTGACCTGATGATTAACTCAATTTATACTCATAAGGAAATTTTCCTGCGTGAGATTATCTCAAACGCAAGTGACGCTATCGACAAGCTTTGCTTTATCTCGCTGACCGACGACAAGGTCGGAATGGACAGAAGCGACTTTAAAATTACAATCAATGCCGACAAGGACAACCGCACCCTTACAATTACCGATAACGGAATCGGTATGGATAAGGACGACCTCGAAAACAACCTCGGCACAATCGCATCTTCCGGCTCATATAAATTCAAGCAGGATATGGAAGAAAAGCAGGACGATATTGACATTATCGGACAGTTCGGCGTAGGTTTCTATTCTGCGTTTATGGTTGCAAAGAAAATCACCGTCAACACAAAAAAGTACGGCTGTGAAACAGGCTACTGCTGGCAGTCAAGCGGTGCAGACGGCTACACAATCAAGGAAATTGAAAAGGATGCTCCCGGTACTGAGATTATTCTTGAGCTTAAGGACAACACCGAGGAAGAAAACTACGACGAATTCCTCGAGCAGTACAGAATTCAGGGACTTGTCAAGAAGTATTCCGACTATATCCGTTACCCGATTTTAATGGATATGAAACGCAGCAGAGTTAAGGAAGAAACAAAGGACAGCGAAAATCCCGAGTACGAGGAGTACACCGAAACCGAAACTCTCAACAGTATGGTGCCAATCTGGCAGCGCCCCAAAAAGGACGTTGAGCAGGAGGAGTACGACAAGTTCTATCAGGAAAAGTTTATGTCAATGGACAAACCTCTTAAAACAATCGTAACCTCCGTTGAGGGCGTTGTTACATACAAGGCTTTGCTGTTTATCCCGTCCTCCGCTCCGTACGACTATTACACAAAGGAGTACAAGAAGGGACTCCAGCTCTATTCAAGCGGCGTCCTTATTATGGACTGCTGTGAGGAGCTTTTGCCTGAGCACTTCCGCTTTGTAAGAGGTATTGTTGACACAGCTGATTTGTCGCTCAACATTTCAAGAGAAATGCTCCAGCACGACCGTCACCTGCTTACAATTGCACAGAACATTGAAAAGAAAATCAAAAACGAGCTTACCTCAATGCTTGCAAATGACCGTGAAAACTACGAAAAGTTCTTCTCTGCATTCGGCAGACAGCTCAAATACGGCGTCGTTTCCGACTACGGTATGCACAAGGACGAGTTACAGGATTTACTTATGTTCTATTCCTCAACCGAAAAGAAGCTTGTAACGCTTTCCGAGTACGTTGACAGAATGAAAGAGGATCAGAAGTTCATCTACTTTGCAACAGGCGAAAACGCCGCCGCGATCGACACACTTCCGCAGACTGAGCTTTTGCGTTCAAAGGGCTTTGAAATCCTCTACTGCACAGAGGACGTTGACGAGTTCACGCTCCAGTCGCTTATGCAGTACAAGGAAAAGAAGTTCTGCTCAGCAACAAACGACGACCTCGGAATTGAGAACGAGGAAAAAGAGGAAGAAGAAAAGGACAGCAGTGCATTGCTCACATTTGTCAAAGAAACTCTCGGCGACAAGGTAAGCGAGGTTACAGCATCTAAAAAGCTTGTTTCTCACCCCGTTTGTCTTACTGCAAAGGGCGGAATTTCGTTTGAAATGGAAAAGTATTTTAACTCCGTTCAGCCCGACTCGGGTATGAAGGCTCAGAGAGTGCTTGAGCTCAACCTCTCGCACCATGCAGTTAAGACAATGGAGGAGCTTATCCAGACAGATATTGAAAAGGCAAAGAAGTATGCAGAGGTGCTTTATTGTCAGGCACTCCTTATTGCAGGACTTCCGCTTGAAAATCCGTCGGAATACACCGACCTCATTTGCTCTATTATTTAAAACAGAAAGCTATAATTAAAACCGCCGTTTAGTTTTGAACGGCGGCTTTTTATATTAGTTTGTAGAGTGAAGTGTGGAGTTTTGGTCGAGTGAATAGCTTGCAATAATTCAAAAGTTTAATGCCCGAATTAATTTATATGCGGCGTTGCCGCAGGCAAGTATTTTATTTGTTTTTATCTCAAATGTAGGGAACGGTCTTGACCGTTCCGATTACCCATAGGTTAGCTGTAATCCTGCGGAACAGTCAAGACTGTTCCCTACACTGTTGTGCATTACTATAATGATTATAAAATTAAAATTCAATTTTTGCGAACGGGACGTCTGGGAAGCCGTCCCCTACGGATATAGAGGAAACGTTTGAAATATAGCAACATAAAATCAACAAACAAACATTTCCAAACAATACGCACTATTATAAATTCGGAAATTTGCGTGTCGAGGCACTCGACCGACCATTAACTACACACCCAAAGTCCTATACTAAAAATAATAAACGCTGTCGGGTGTTTCTTTTGACATAAAAATAAACTCCAAAGGAAATTATTTTTCCTTTGGAGAACTAAAACCAAAAAATTTTAAAAATTCTTAAAAATCGGCTCAATTTCCTTAAATATCCTCTTGACAACTTGATAACTTCGCTATAAAATAGTAAAATGTACCATAATGGGGATATGTACCGACGAGGTAGGAAATTTTTTGAAAAACACAACTTAACAAGGGGATATTATCACAAATAATTCTTTGTGTCAAGATGTTTTTTATTACACTTTTTTTACTTTTACTCACAGTCGGAATATTACCGTTTTAAAATATTTAAGGAGTGATAAGCCTATGGTAAATGTCAAACCCGTAAAGCTTGGCAACACCGAGAGAATGAGCTTTGGTAAAATCGACGAAGTAATCGATATGCCCAACCTTATTGAAATTCAGAAAGCCTCTTACCAGTGGTTTCTTGATGAAGGTCTTAAGGAAGTATTTAAGGACGTGTCGGGTATCACCGATTACCAGAACAACCTCGTTCTTGATTTTATTGATTACACCCTTGACGTGGATCATCCGAACTACAGCGTTATCGAATGTAAGGTGCGTGACGCAACATATTCGGCAGCTCTGCGTGTAACTGCAAGGCTCTTAAATAAGTCGACGGGCGAAATTAAGGAAAGCAACGTGTTTATGGGTGATTTCCCGCTTATGACTCCGAGCGGAACATTCGTAATCAACGGTGCGGAGCGTGTTATTGTATCACAGCTCGTAAGAAGCCCCGGCGTATATTATAAAATGGACCACGACAAAACAGGTAAGGAGCTTTACTCAACAACCGTAATTCCTAACCGCGGTGCGTGGCTTGAATATGAAACAGACGTAAACGACGTTTTCTATGTTCGTATCGACAAGAACAGAAAGCTTCCCGTTACTTCATTTATCAGAGCGCTCGGCTTGGGCACTGACGCTGAAATTCTTGAATTTTTCGGCGACGACGAGAGAATGAAAGCTACAATCGAAAAGGATCAGGCAACAAACGTTGAAGAAGGTCTTATCGAGGTTTACAAAAAGCTCCGTCCGTCAGAGCCTCCGACAGTTGACAGCGCAAGAACTCACATCAACAATCTGTTCTTTGACCCCAATCGTTACGATATGTCAAGGGTCGGCAGATATAAATACAACAAAAAGCTCGGTATTGCAAACCGCCTTGAGGGACAAATCCTTTCAGAACCTATTGCAAACCCCAGAACAGGCGAGGTTATGGCTCTGCGTGATGAGAAGATTTCAAAGGAAAAGGCTTTGGAAATTGAAAACGCAGGTGTAAACGTAGCTTATGTAAAGGCTGCTGACGAAACAATCGTAAAGATTATTTCAAACGGTATGGTAGACATAAATTGCTATGTTGACTTTGACGCTGAGGCTGAGTGCGAAATTAAGGAGAACGTTCGTTTTGACGTTCTCTGCGAAATTCTCGACAGCGCATCAAACGAAGATGAGCTTAAAGAAATGCTCCGTGAGCGTGCAGCAGAGCTTGTTCCCAACCACATTACCGTTGAGGACATCTTTGCTACAATCAACTACCTCAACTGCGTTGCACACGGCGTAGGAAACACCGACGATATCGACCACCTTGGCAACAGACGTATCCGCAGTGTAGGCGAGCTCTTGCAGAATCAGTTCAGAATCGGTTTTTCAAGACTTGAAAGAGTTGTAAGAGAGAGAATGACAACCCAGTCACAGGATATGGACTCGCTTTCTCCTAACTCACTTATTAATATACGTCCCGTAACAGCGGCAATCAAAGAGTTCTTCGGTTCATCTCCGCTGTCGCAGTTTATGGACCAGACAAACCCGCTTGCAGAGCTTACTCACAAGCGTCGTCTTTCAGCCCTCGGTCCCGGCGGTCTTTCACGTGACCGTGCAGGATTCGAAGTTCGTGACGTTCACTACACCCACTACGGCCGTATGTGTCCTATCGAGACTCCTGAAGGACCAAACATCGGTCTTATCTCATACCTTGCTTCTTTTGCAAAAATCAACAAATACGGCTTTGTTGAGGCTCCTTTCCGTAAGATTGACAAGGAAACGGGCGTTGTAACCGACGAGGTTGTATATATGACAGCAGACGTTGAGGATAACTACTATGTTGCTCAGGCTAATGAGCCTCTCGACGAAAACGGCAGATTTGTTCATTCAAGAGTTGTCGGACGTTACCTTGACGAGTTCGTCGAGCTTCCTCCCGACAGATTTGACTATATGGACGTATCGCCTAAGATGGTTGTATCCGTTGCTACGGCAATGATTCCGTTCCTCGAAAACGACGACGCAAACCGTGCTCTTATGGGTGCGAACATGCAGCGTCAGGCTGTACCGCTTCTCCGTTCAGAGGCTCCTATTGTCGGAACAGGTATGGAATACAAGGCAGGCACAGACTCAGGCGTTTGTATTCTTGCCGAGGAAGACGGTGTTGTAATGAGCGTTGACGCCCGCAACATCCGTGTTCAGTACGACTCGGGCAGAGTTCAGGACTTTGAGGTTATCAAGTTCTTGCGTTCAAACCAGGGCACGTGCTTCAATCAGCGTCCTATTGTTGAAAGAGGACAGCGTGTCAAGAAAGGCGAGGTTCTCGCAGACGGACCTGCAACCGACAACGGCGAAATTGCACTCGGTAAAAACGCTCTCATCGGCTTTATGACATGGGAAGGCTACAACTACGAGGACGCCGTACTTATCAACGAAAAAATTGTTCGTGACGATGTTTACACCTCAATCCACATTGAGGAATATGATACAGAGGCAAGAGATACAAAGCTCGGCCCGGAAGAAATTACAAGAGATATCCCGAATGTCGGCGAGGACGTACTCAAGTACCTCGACGAGGACGGTATCATTCAGATTGGCTCCGAGGTTAAGGCAGGAGATATTCTCGTAGGTAAGGTTACTCCTAAGGGTGAAACCGAGCTTACAGCAGAGGAAAGACTTCTCCGTGCAATCTTCGGTGAAAAGGCAAGAGAAGTAAGAGATACTTCTCTGCGTGTGCCCCACGGCGAATGCGGTACTGTTGTTGACGTTAAGGTATTCACACGTGCAGACAGCAGAAACGAACTTCAGCCCGGTGTTAACAAGGTAGTAAGAGTTTACCTTGCACTCAAGCGTAAAATCAGCGTAGGCGACAAGATGGCCGGACGTCACGGTAACAAGGGTGTCGTTTCAAGAATCCTCCCCGTTGAGGATATGCCCTTCCTTCCCGACGGTACTCCGCTTGACATCGTGCTCAACCCCTTGGGCGTACCTTCACGTATGAACATCGGTCAGGTGCTCGAGGTTCACCTCGGCTATGCTGCTAAGGCACTTGGCTGGAAGATTATGACTCCCGTATTTGACGGCGCACACGAGCAGGACATCTTTACTGCTCTTAAAGACGCAGGCTACAGCGAGGACGGTAAGACATGGCTTATCGACGGACGTACAGGCGAACGCTTTGACAACCCCGTAACGGTAGGTTATATGTACTACCTCAAGCTGCATCACCTCGTTGATGAAAAAATCCACGCAAGAAGCACAGGTCCTTACTCTCTCGTTACACAGCAGCCTCTGGGCGGTAAAGCTCAGTTCGGCGGTCAGCGTTTCGGTGAAATGGAAGTTTGGGCGCTTGAGGCTTACGGCGCAGCTTATACACTTCAGGAAATTCTTACCGTTAAGTCGGACGACGTTGTAGGACGTGTAAAGACTTACGAGGCTATCGTAAAGGGACAGAATATTCCTGCACCGGGTATTCCTGAATCATTCCGAGTTCTTATCAAGGAGCTCCAGTCGCTTGCTCTTGACGTTCGTGTGCTTGACAGCGACGGCGATGAGATTGACATCAAGCAGAAGTTTGACGAGGACGAGGATATTGCAGAGGCAACAGCACCGTCAGAATTTGAAGAAGAAAACGTTATGACCTCAATGGATGGCTATACGCTTGACGAGGGCGGCGAAGAAGGCAATATGTTCGACGAATCCCTTGCCGACGAAGAAGCCGAGGACGATTACTTTGATTTTGACGATTTCGGCAACGATGAAATGTAAGGAGGAAGTACAATGATAGATAATAATGTTTTTGACTCAATAAAAATCGGACTTGCTTCCCCTGATCAGATAAGAGCGTGGTCTTACGGCGAGGTTAAAAAGCCCGAAACCATCAATTACCGTACACTCAAGCCCGAACGTGACGGTTTGTTCTGCGAGCGTATTTTCGGACCTACAAAGGACTGGGAATGCCACTGTGGAAAGTACAAGAGAATCCGTTTCAAGGGCAAGGTATGCGACCGCTGCGGCGTTGAAGTAACACGTGCAAAGGTAAGACGTGAGCGTATGGGTCACATTGAGCTTGCTGCTCCTGTTTCACACATCTGGTATTTCAAGGGTATTCCTTCAAGAATTGCCCTTATGCTTGATATTTCTCCTAAGGCACTTGAAAATGTACTTTACTTTTCACAGTACATTGTTACCGATCCCGGCGACTGCCGTGACCTTGCAAAGCTCCAGTGCCTTTCCGAAAATGAATACAATGATATGCGTGAAAAGTACGAGGACGATTTTGAGGCAGGAATGGGCGCTGAGTCCATCAAAAAGCTTCTTGAAGAAATCGATTTGGAGGCACTTTCCGCACAGCTTAAGGAGGAGCTTGAAACAGCGTCCGGACAGAAAAGAGTTCGTCTTTTAAAGCGTCTTGATGTTGTAGAAAGTTTCAGACTGTCGGGCAACCGTCCCGAATGGATGATTCTTGACGTTGTTCCGGTAATTCCGCCGGATATCCGTCCTATGGTTCAGCTCGACGGCGGACGTTTTGCAACTTCCGACTTAAACGACCTCTATCGCCGTGTTATCAACAGAAACAACAGACTTAAAAAGCTTCTTGAGCTCAATGCGCCTGAAATCATCATCCGCAACGAGAAGAGAATGTTACAGGAATCTGTTGACGCACTTATCGACAACGGCAGGAGAGGCAGACCCGTAACAGGCCCCAACAACCGTGCACTCAAGTCACTTTCCGATATGCTTAAAGGTAAGCAGGGACGCTTCCGTCAGAACCTTCTCGGTAAGCGTGTTGACTACTCGGGACGTTCGGTTATCGTTGTAGGTCCTGAACTCAAAATGTACCAGTGCGGTCTCCCCAAGGAGATGGCTCTTGAACTGTTCAAGCCGTTTGTTATGAAACGCCTTGTTGAAACAAAGGCTGAACAGAATATTAAATCAGCAAGAAAAGCAGTTGAGCGTGCAAAGGACAACGTATGGGACGCTCTTGAAGTTGTAATCAAGGGACACCCCGTACTCCTTAACCGTGCGCCTACACTTCACCGTCTCGGTATTCAGGCTTTCGAGCCCGTACTCGTTGAAGGACGTGCGCTTAAGCTCCATCCGCTTGTATGTACGGCTTACAACGCTGACTTCGACGGCGACCAGATGGCTGTTCACGTTCCGCTTTCGGCTGAGGCTCAGGCAGAGGCAAGATTCCTTATGCTTGCCGCTAACAACCTGCTCAAGCCCTCTGACGGTCAGCCTGTTGCCGTTCCTACACAGGATATGATTCTCGGTTCCTACTATCTTACACTCGACAAGGACGGAGAAGCAGGAGAAGGCAAGGTGTTCCGTGACATCGACGAGGTTATGATGGCTTATCAGACCGGCGTAATCCAGCTCCACTCAAAAATCAAGGTAAGACGTGAGATGGAAATCGACGGTAAAATGGAGTCTGCACTCGTTGATACAACAATCGGTAAGATTATCTTCAACAACCCGATTCCTCAGGATTTAGGCTTTGTTGACCGCTCAATCCCCGAAAACAAATTCAAATTTGAGGTAGACTTCCTTGTAGGAAAGTCAGGACTTAAAAAGATCATCGACAGATGCATTAAAATTCACGGTACTTCAAAGACAAGTCAGGTGCTTGATGATATCAAGGCACAGGGCTACAAGTACTCAACAAAGGGTGCTATTACCGTTGCAGTCTGCGACGCTGTAATTCCTCCGCAGAAGAAGGAAATCATTGCTAAGGCTGAGGAAGAAGTAGACGTAATCCGTGATGAATATATGATGGGTCTTCGTTCCAACGAGGAGCGTTACGACGAAATTCTCCGCATCTGGGAGAAGGCTACTAATGACGTAACCGACGCACTTCAGAAGAACCTTGACCGCTACAACCCAATCTTTATGATGGCTGATTCAGGTGCCCGTGGTAGTATGAGCCAGATTCGTCAGCTCGCAGGTATGCGTGGTCTTATTGCCAACACATCAGGTAAAACAATCGAAATTCCGATTCGTGCTAACTACCGTGAAGGTCTTAACATTCTCGAATACTTCATTTCATCTCGTGGTGCTCGTAAAGGTCTTGCCGATACAGCGCTCCGTACAGCTGACTCGGGTTACCTTACACGTCGTCTTGTTGACGTTTCGCAGGAGGTTATCATCCGTGAGGAGGACTGCGGAACTACAGAAGGACTTGAAATCTTCGATATCAAGGCAGGCGAGTCAAACGTAATTGAAGGACTCCACGAACGTCTTATCGGTCGTTATCTGCTTGATGACTTCTGCGACTCAAACGGCAACGTGCTTGTTTCAAAGGACGTTATGATGGGCGACAAGGAAGCTGACATCATCGTAAATTCGGGTGTTGAAAGCATCAAAATCCGTTCCGTACTTTCCTGCCGTGCAAAACACGGTGCCTGCAGAAAGTGCTACGGTTCAAACCTTGCTAACCGCCAGCCCGTTACTGTCGGTGAGGCTGTCGGTATTATCGCTGCTCAGTCAATCGGTGAGCCGGGTACACAGCTTACAATGAGAACGTTCCACACCGGCGGTGTTGCTTCTGCCGAAGATATCACACAGGGTCTTCCGAGAGTTGAGGAGCTTTTCGAAGCTCGTAAACCAAAGAGCCTTGCAATCATCAGTGAAATCGACGGTGAGGTTCGTTTTGAAGAAATCAAGAACGCTCGTCACGCAGTAATCTACAACAAGGAAACGAGTGAGGAGAGAGCATATCTTATCCCGTTCGGATTCCGTGTAAAGGTGCAGGAAGGACAGCAGATTAAGAAGGGTGACAAAATCACCGACGGTGCTGTTAATCCGCATGATATTCTCGACATTCTCGGACCGGAGGCTGTAATGAACTACCTTATCAGCGAAGTTCAGAGTACCTACCGTTTACAGGGTGTTGAAATCAACGATAAGCACATCGAAGTTATTGTTCGCCAGATGATGCGCAAGGTAAGAGTTGATGACGCAGGCGATACCAAGTTTATGTCAGGTCAGACCTACGACAAGAACGAGGTGCTTGCCGAGAACGAGGAAATCAAAAAGCGTATTGCCGCAGGCGAAGAGGGACTCAGAGAGGCAACCTTTACCCAGCTTCTGCTCGGTATTACCAAGGCAGCTCTCGCAACCGACAGCTTCCTTTCAGCCGCATCGTTCCAGGAAACAACAAGAGTTCTTACCGACGCCGCAATCAAGGGCAAGGTTGACCCGCTTGTTGGCCTTAAGGAGAACGTATGTATCGGTAAGCTTATTCCTGCCGGTACAGGTATGAGAAGATACGCTAACGTTCAGCTTGAAAGCAACGCTCCTGTAGTTGCAGAAAGCGAAAACGAAGCTCCCGCAGAAGTAATTGAAACTCCGTCAGTTGACGAAGAAACTCCTGCTTTTGCAGAGGAATAATTTAAGACTCAAAGGCACATCGAAAGGTGTGCCTTTTTTAGTCCGCTAAATAAGTCGGCGATTGACAAACCTCGGTATCTCGGGAGTCATACATTTTTCTGAATTCGACGCAAGATACTACTTTACGGCATCTATCGACCTATGGACACTCACTCTGTATCCACACAAAATTGCAACGCAATTTTTGTTAATGGGACGTGCAGGAACCCGTCCCCTACGATTGTAAAGGTAACGTTTGTAATATATCCGTAGGGGACGGCTTCCCAGACGTCCCTATGTATAAATTGTGAAACAATTTTATACATTATGGCGAACGCAGTTCGCCGCTACAATAATAAAATTTGCGTGTCGAGGCACTCGACCGGCAACGCCGCATATAAATAAATTCGGGCAATATACTTTTAATTTATTGCAACCTATCCACTCGACCTCAAATCCGAATTCCGCATTCCGAATTCCGCATTAAAAAAATTATCGTTTTTTATATTACTTACGGATATAATATCGTAAGCTGTAATCAGATGAATTATTTTATAAATACTATAGCCAAAAGTATATTTTTGTGGTATAATTTTTTGTTGTAAAATTCTGCACAATGATTTGTAATATGTTGTCTTGTGCAAAAATCGGAGCAATTTATGCCAATCTATAATATTGCAGGCCTTAACATTTTAATAAACCCACTCAGTGCTGAAATTAAAAAGCGTCTTTTACCCTATATAGCTAATTCCGATTCGTTCGATTTTGAAGTGAAAGTATCGCAAAGTGAAATTGCAGATTATATTGCAAATTCAAAAGAGAACTGCAGCAGCTTTGCAGCTGAAAACACTCTTATCTTCACGAAAATCTGTAACAAGATTCTTGAAGAATATGACGGTTTTTTCTTTCATTCCTCAAGCCTTATGCTCCAAAACGAAGGTTATGTGTTCACAGCCGTAAGCGGTACGGGCAAGTCAACTCATACGGCGTTGTGGAGAAAGCTTTTTAGAGAAAAAGTTGTGATGATTAACGACGACAAGCCGATTATCCGAAAGAAAGACGGTGTTTTCTGCGTTTACGGTACGCCTTGGATGGGAAAAAGTGATATTGGAAATAATGTAAAAGCGCCTGTCAAGGCTGTATATATTTTGCAGAGAGGCGAAGAAAACAGCGTTGAAAGAGTGAAAACGGGTGAGGTTTTCAAAAATATTCTTGAAGCTACCGTTGTACCTTCTGACAGGAAAAATATGGAGAAACTCCTGAAACTTCTTGATGAATTTTTCAGCTCTGTTTTGCTTTTCCGTCTTACCTGCAATATGGGAATTGAGGCGGCACAGATTGCATATAATGCATCACAAAATACAGAGGCAACTCTGCTCGACTAACGGTTGTTGCCTTAAGGGAAGTAATTACAATGGATTTATTACAGGTAGTATCAGTTGAAAATATGCGCAAAAGTGATGCGCATACAATTGAGCACCACACAAGCTCTGCCGAGCTTATGCATAGAGCAGCTCAGGGAATTTATGATGCCGTTCAGTTCGTCGGCAATGTTGCCATAGTTTGCGGTAAGGGCAACAACGCAGGCGACGGATACGCTCTGGCGTGTATTCTCTGCAAAAACGGAGTTACTCCGACAATTTTCCGAGCGTCCGACGGCTTTTCAAAGGACGGACTTTACTACTACAAAACTGCGCTCTCCCTCGGTGCACAGGAAGAAAGGCTTGCGCTTGCAAACGGCTTTACGGGATATGATATTGTCGTTGACTGTCTGCTCGGAACCGGTTTTTCGGGTGAGCTCAAGGGCGAAATCAGATACGCTGTTGAGCAGATTAACTCAACAAACGCATATGTAGTCAGTGCTGACATCAACAGCGGACTCAACGGTGATACGGGCGTTGCCGATATTGCCGTAAATTCCGATTTAACTGTGTCAATCGGAGCGTACAAAACGGGACTTTTCCTAAACGACGCACCGTACTACATTGACAAGCTCGTAAATGCGGATATCGGAATACATATGTTAGAGGAAGAATACAAGCTTATTGACTACTCGCTTTTGCATATGTTCGAGGGCTATAATTCCGAGGTTATGACTATTGATGAGTTCTTTAAAAAATACGGCTATGAGCCTGAAAAGTGCAATGTAGCCGAATGTGTAGCACAAATAAGTAATGAAAAAAGAAAGACTGTTGTTGTAAAAACAGACCATTCGGCAGTTATCGCCGACTTAAAGTACGTCTATTTTTGTGCTGATTACGTTAGAGTATAAGGTATAGGTTTTGAGGTGAGTTATGAATTACAAGAGATTTTTGATTGAGCCGAGCCCGAATTATGCTGCCAAAATTTTCCGTTGCCCCGAGATGATTGATGATTTTAACTTCACTCTGCACTGGCATATAGATTATGAATTTATCTACGTAAAAAAAGGACCTTTAAAAGTGCAGAAGATAGACTCTCAGATTGTTTTAAACGACGGAGAGGTTTATTTTATGAACAGCGAGGAGATTCACTCCTACGTTGACGTAACCGACAGCTTGCAATTTGTTGTTGTCAACATTTCTCCAAAGAATTTAAAGCCGTATTTTGAAAATCCCGATGAAATACCGACGTTTGAGATTAAGAATGGAGACGCTTGTGATAGAATAGCACGTTCTCTTAAGGTCTTGTATGAATGTGAAAATCTAAACGACAGGCTTGAAATTCTGAGAATTAAAGCTATTCTTAACAATATTTCCTACAATCTTATAAAATACTACAAAAATCCGGATATAAGCTTTGTAAAGGGCTCGGACTCCGCTGATTTTGATTGCGCAAAGAGTGCGCTTAATTATATGGAAGAAAATTACGCCAGTGACATTTCCTTGACTGAAATCGCAAACTATGTGGGTATGACGCCTGCTCATTTTTCAAAGTATTTTAAGGATAAGAATGAGATGACCTTTTTAAAGTATCTGCGCAGAATCCGACTTGACCACGCAATCAAGGATTTGCGTGACAGCGAAATATCGGTTAAGGACGCAGCCCTTAAAAACGGATTTCCAAATGTAAATTCGCTGATTCTTACCTGCAAGGAAATTTACGGCAGAACGCCCCTTGAAATGAAACAATTTGTAAGAACCTGATAATATAAAAAATCCGACAGACAAATGCGACAAATTGCGTATTGAACTAATTAAACCAAAGTGATAAAATGTGTGTGAAAGGATGAGCCTTATGCGTGGATTTATGCAGAGAATTGCAGTTTTTATGCAGGGAAGATACGGCAACGACAAGTTCAACAACTTTTTATACATTGTTTTCCTTGTGCTTTGGTTTGTAAATATTTTTATATGGAACAGAACGGCAAGCCTTGTGCTGGATTTGCTGATGCTCGCCGTAATTGTATATGCGTTGTTTCGTGCTTTGTCACGCAACATAAACAAGAGAAGTCTTGAAAACAGGACTTTTACTAAAATTTTTGACAGCGTTAAAAACTGGTTCACACTTACTCAGAAAAAATTCCGTGACCGCAAGGAATTCAGATACATCAAGTGCCCTGTTTGCAAGGCGCAGCTGCGTGTTAAGAATAAAAAGGGCAATCACGTTGTAAGGTGTCCTCGCTGCGGAAGCGAATTTGACAAGAAAATTTAGTCGAGTGCCTCGACACGCAGTTCGAGCAGAGAGGTTGATATTAATACTAATACCTAATAAAAAGCAGACAATCTTTGCGGTCTAATTTATATCAGGAATTAGTATAACAAACCTTCTTTGCCCGACCGTTTCGGAGCAATTTCCTATAAAATAAAAATAAACACGGACAGACGTTTTTTCGTCTGCCCGTGTTTTGCTGTTTAAAATTGTTTTTGTAAAAAATAATAAAATTCCTCAAAACTGCCGTTTTTGTACTGCGAATAATCCTTGTTTTCTCGGTTTACAATAGTGTCTGTGATAAGGAATGTATCAAATCCGAGCTTGTCGGCACACATATCCTCGTCAACGTCGTTGCCTACCATAATGCTTTCCTCAGGCAAAATTCCGCATTTTTCGCAGATAAACTCAAAATATTTCAGGTTCGGCTTGCAGCAGCCCGAGTTTTCATAGAAAGTGACAAATTCAAAATCATCGGCTGAAACGCCCGCCCATTCAAGTCTGCGGCGTGTTGCAACCTCGGGGAAAATCGGGTTAGTTGCCGCAATAACTCTGCCGCCGTTCTGCTTTATGAAATCAACGCTCTTTTTGGCAAAGGGAGTAAAGCTTGTAGCCTCTTTTGCTGCAATAAATTCCTTTGTGTAGTAGTCGTCAAACTGCTCAATATACGTCGTTAAATCTATTCCGCAGGCTGATGAAGCGGTTTCCCAGAAAACGTCCTTGTTTTTGCGGGTATTGTCGTTCTTCGTCATAGCTCCTGTGCCTTTCCAGATTGCCTTGACAAGCGTGTCGCTGTCCACATTGAGAACAGGCACAAATCTTTTGCACAGCGAAGAAAAATAAAGCTTAGTAAAATACTCCATATCCATCGGAAGCAGAGTTCCGTCCAAGTCAAAAAGATAATTTTTATACATCTTGATACCTCCAAATTTTTACAAATACATTATAAAATA
Organism: uncultured Ruminococcus sp.; assembly: GCA_902766885.1. Taxonomy (GTDB): domain Bacteria; phylum Bacillota; class Clostridia; order Oscillospirales; family Acutalibacteraceae; genus Ruminococcoides. The sequence goes on from CACXFS010000018.1 coordinate 40,433, forward strand.
CACTTGTCACAATTGCAAGAACAAAATTTTTACGCTATACTAATAGAAAAAGGAGTGGTCATATGAAAATCGTACTTACAGACGCACAGACGGTGCTTGACAATCTTGTAAACGCCGATATTCTGAAGCAGTTCGGCGAGGTGGAAGAATACGGACTTCTGCGATATGACGAGGTAGCCGAAAAAATTGCCGATGCGGATATGGTGGTCTGCAACAAAACTCTGCTTGATAAAAACACACTCAGACTTGCCAAGAATCTTAAATATATCGGACTTTTTGCAACGGGCTACAATAACATCGACATTGACTACTGCAAAGCGCATAATATCGCAGTGTGCAACGCAGGTTCATATTCTACAAACGCTGTTGCACAGCACACTTTTGCGCTTATTCTGGAGCATTTCAACAACACAGCAAAATATAATGAATACGTTCAGGACGGACGTTGGAAACGCAGTAAGACGTTTTCTCCGTTTGTCTATCCGCTGTCGGAACTTGCAGGAAAAACGCTCGGAATTGTCGGTTTCGGCAATATCGGAAAAGCCGTAGCTAAAATTGCAAACGCTTTTGAAATGAGGGTGATTGCCTTTAACCGTTCGGAAAAGCAGGCTGACGGTGTGGAGTTTGTCAGCTTTGATACTCTGCTCAGAGAAAGCGACATTGTTTCGGTGCATTGTCCCTTAAACAGCGAGTCACAGGATATGTTTGATAAAAACGCATTTGCTAAGATGAAAAAGGGTGCGTTATTTGTCAACACTGCCCGAGGCGGAGTTATGGTCGAGCAGGATTTGTTTGACGCATTACAGAGCGAGCATCTCTGCGGTGCGGCTATTGACACGCTCAGGGTTGAGCCAATGGAGGAGGACTGTATCCTTATGGGTGCAAAAAACTGCATTATGACTCCGCATATTGCGTGGGCGCCCGTTGAAACAAGAGTCCGCCTTATGAATATAGTGGCAGATAATATCAGAGCATTTTTAAACGGCACGCCGCAGAACCGAATTGTGTAAGCTTTGACAAAACAGTAACAAAAGCTTGCAAAAAACATTGACTTAAACGCAAAAAAAGCGTACAATAAGGGTTGATTGGGATGATAATTGATGAATAATGTCAACAGGACTAAATTACTTCTTTCCTCACTTTCGGTTTTCAGGGGAATTATGAAAAGAAGTGTTGTCAAGGCTTACTACAAGCTGCTCCTTTCACTCGACAGCGAGCCTGACGAATTTCTTAACGCTTACGGCGACTTTTATTCTCTCATAAGTGAGAGAGGCTTCAGCAGCAGACTTGCCTATGCAATGACCGAGGCTGCGCTGTTTGATGAAAACTGCTTTACAAGGGCAGCGGCAGCAGGAAAATACGATACACTGCCCGATAATGTGCTCAAGGCTGTAAAGCGTGACTGCGAGGCTATTCTTGCCGCTTCTTCGCTTACTTCCGAGGAAGTGCTAAAAGCCTATAAACACTACGGCGAAATTTGGGAAATTGCCGATTCTCTGCCACGCTGGGAGACAGGCGAGTGCGCTCCGAGCTTTAAAATGTTTGACGGCTCGCTCAAAAACGTCGCTCAGTATTACAAGGAAAACGGCTGCGGAATCTTTGCCAGATACAAGGCGTTTATTTGGCGTGACGGTGATATTCAGCCTGTTTTGCACCCCGACAGAATTGATATGGACTCCTTTACAGGCTACGAAATTCAGAGGGATATGGTTGTGAACAACACAAAGTCCTTTATTGAGGGCAAAAGCTGTAACAACTGCTTGCTTTACGGCGACAAGGGTACGGGCAAAAGCTCGACCGTTAAGGCTATTGCAAACGAGTTTCGCAAGGACGGCTTGAGAATTGTTGAAATCCCCAAGGAACGTCTTATCGACTTCCCGATACTCGTCGATAAAATTGCCGCTTTGCCGATGAAATTTATCATCTTCATTGACGACCTTTCGTTCCAGAAACAGGACCAGAGCTATACAACGCTCAAGGCTGTTTTAGAGGGTGGACTTGCGGCTCGTCCCGACAATGCGCTTATTTATGCGACTTCAAACCGCCGTCATATTGTCAAGGAAAGCTTTTCCGACAGAACCGACGACGATGTAAATACACGTGACAATATGCAGGAGAGTCTTTCGCTTTCCGACCGTTTCGGTCTTGCAGTTTGTTACTCAATTCCCGGCAAAAAAGAATTTGTCGATATTGTATGCGCTCTTGCAAGGCAGAAGGGCATCAATATGAGCGACGAAGAACTTGAAAAGGGTGCAGAAAGATTTGCTCTTTCAAGGGGCGGACGTTCGCCACGCTGTGCAAAGCAGTACGTTGAATCGCTGTTTTGCTGATAAAAGTACAGGCATTACCGCAAAATGGGCGGAAAAGCCTGCAATATTCGGAGGAATAGTATGAGAAAAAGAATAGTTTCAATTGCGCTTGCATTTGTTCTTGCACTGTCTGTAGCCGTTACATTCACAGGCTGCGGAAACGATGACTATCCCGTTGAGGTAGCAAACATTACAATAGAAAGCGAGCCCAAGAACATTGTTGTTCTTGACGCGTCAACCGCTGACATCATTTCATACACAGGCTATGACATTAAAATGGTAGGCAGAAGTGACGAGGTCAATCAGGACTGGCTCAGCGTTGTTCCGAGCGTAGGTTCACAGACCTCTCCCGATGTGGATAAAATCAAAACCTACGAGACCGACATTGTATTTGCAAGCGAAAACCTTGACAAAACCGTCAAGGAAAGCCTTGAAAAAGAGAACATTCAGGTTATCACAATGTCGCAGGCTAAAACGCCGAAATCGCTTGAAACAAATTACGTTACTCTCGGAAAAATCCTTGGCGGAAAGGTTACAGGCTCAAATAAGGGAGCTTCGTCATATGACGACCTTATCAGCAATATGGAAAAGGTAAAATCCTCGGTAAAATCGCAGGTTAATTCCGATATTCTCTACACCGTATGCTATCTTTATTACGAAGACAACAACTTAAAGCTTATGACAAGCGGAACATACGGCGATATGCTCCTCGGATATACGGGAGCAGTAAATGCGGCTGTAAATATTGATGAAAACAAGGTTGACGTAAACACCTTAAAGGTTGCAAATCCCAACTTTATTTTCTATGCAGATGATGCAACGCTTAACGCAATTAAAGCCGATGCAGTGCTCAGTAAACTGACAGCGGTTACGGGCGGAAAAACACTTATGGTGACTTTTGATGAGATGAACCGTCAGGGCAAAACTGCTCTTGACACGCTTCAGAAAATGGTAGATTTTATGTACCCGTCGCTTAAGAAAAGTACATCAACAAAAGACGAGGCGTCTAAAACAACGGCAACCACCGCAGCAACAACACCTGCAAATAATAAGACCGCAACTACCGCACCTGCAAACGCAGCAACAACACCGTCAGCTGCAACAACTTCACTTGCAGATAAGTACAAAATCAATCTTGACAAGCTCTCGCTTAAATACGAGGACGAAAACGATAACGTAAAGATTATGCAGCAGCGTCTGTATGACCTCGGTTATGTTGACGACAAGGAAAATATCACAGGCTATTACGGTGATATTTCAAAAGAGGCTGTTGAAAACTTCCAGACTAAGAACGGAATCAAGGCAACAGGAAATGCTGACAATGCAACGCTTGTAAAGATGTTTGACAGCAATGCTGTTAAAAACGGTTAAGCCTAAAATTAACTGAAAAAATGCCCGAGGTTTATCCCTCGGGCATTACTTATATAAATTGTTCTGTTATTTTCCTGTCACCGTAACCGTAATATCAACGCTTGTGCTTCTGTGCAGACTGTCGGTTACGGAATACGTTACCTTGTATTTGCCGACCCTTGAAGTGACCACGTTTCCCGTTACAACAACCTTGTCGGTAATGTCGTTAGAGCAGGTATCAACTGCCTTTATGTTGCCCATCGGCGAAAAAGTGCCGCCCTTTTTAATTATACAGCTTTCTGCTCCCGTAATCTGCGGAGTTTTGCTGTAGTAGGGGTTGCTTTTGTTGTCGTCAGTGGGGTCCCAGCCGCATTTCAAATCGGTAATTTTTATTGTTTCTGGCTTGCCGAGAGGACCGGGGTTATCGTCATCGTAAATTGTAATCGGTGTGTTGTAAGCGCAGTTATCATAAATCCACTTTGTATCGGAAACCGAAAGCCTTACACAGCCGAGCGACGCACTTGTGCCGAGCTTGTTGAATTCCTCAACCTCCAGATCGTCGGGCGACGGGGAATAATAGGGGACAGAGTGGAAAAGATAGTCACCGGAAATTCCGCTGACGTACTGACCGTACACATTGTCAAACAGCGGGTGCCATTCATGCTTGAAGTAAATGCCGAATGTGCCCGTAATTGTGCCGTTGTCCTTTCCGCACGAGCAGACCATAGCTCTTACAGGAACGGTATAATCACCGTTTTCGTCGTAGGTGTAAACGGTAACGCAGTTTTGCTTTCGGTTGACGTAGATTGAATACGGATTTCTGCCGCTGTTGTCATTAAGATTTTTCTTCAGAATATCGCCGTTAGCAGTAATGCAGGTAGAAAATCTGTCAACGTCCTCTTTTTCTGCTTCAACAACGGTGATTTTGCACTCGTACTTTTTGTTATCGCCAAACAGCGCAGTTATGGTTGTGCTGCCTGCCTTTTTGGCGTCAACTCTGCCGCCACTGTCAACGCTTGCTATGTTGACATCACTGCTTGTCCATTTGAGCAGGTTTTCTTCTTCGTCCTTTGATATTGCAATAATCTTTGCCTCGCCCACCGAGAGAGTGAGCGGCTCTTTTGAGTCAATTTTATATGTCGGACTTTCAATCGGAACTATTTCCGTAGGGGTTGTGCTGAACGTAGGCTTATTTTCGTTATTATTATGTTCGACGCCCCCGAAAGCACAAAGCATACAGGTAAACGTCAGAATCAAACACAAAAGCGAAATAAATAAGTATTTTTTCATAACATAACCTTTCAAAATATTACAAATTTTTAACCTTTTTCATTATAACTTTTTTTTGCAAATAAGGCAAGACATATTTTATTCCATTTGAAAATGTGGTAATATGTATATGGTGATTTTTTATGGCACATCCGATTAAGCATTTCAGAACAATTACAAAACACAGGCACAAGGTCATTGCAAACTGCGCAAGGGCAGGCATACTCCGGCAGGGACTAAGGCACGATTTGTCAAAGTACAGCCCGACGGAGTTTATCCCCGGAGCAAAGTTTTTTCAGGGCGACAGAAGTCCCAACGAGCGTGAGCGTGAAATATACGGCTGTTCGCTTGCGTGGATGCACCACAAGGGCAGAAACCGCCACCATTACGAATACTGGAACGACTATAACCCCAAGACAAAGCAGATTGAAAACGTGGAAATGCCCATCCGCTACGTGATAGAAATGTTCTGCGACAGAGTTGCGGCAAGCAAAATCTACAACGGCGAAAATTACAAGGACAGCGACCCGTTTACGTACTTTCTGCGCATAAGAGGAAAGCACCGTATGCACCCGAACACAGAAGCACTGCTTGAAAAACTGCTTGTAATGCTGCGTGACGAGGGCGAGGAAAAGACGTTTGCGTATATAAAAACGCTCAAAAAGAAATAGCAGTATCTGTTAAATTCCAAATTCACCAAGAATAATAATTTTTGTTGTAGGGAACGGTCTTGATCGTTCCGAGAGTGTCAGAAGATGGCTGTAAATCAGCGGAACAGTCAAGACTGTTCCCTACACTTTTTATTAGTAGAGGTACATATTATGAACAACACAGGCAAAGTAATTGAAGCTATGATAGAATATTATGGCACGGATTTAAGAAGAATAAACCATTTTTTAAAAGTTTTTTCATTTGCAAAGACAATCGGCGAGGGAGAAAACCTTGATACAGACAGTCAGACTCTCCTTGAGGTTTCTGCAATTGTGCACGACATAGGCATAAGGCAAAGTGAGCTGAAATACAACTCAAGCGCAGGAAAATATCAGGAAATCGAAGGTCCTGCGGAGGCTGAAAAACTGCTTTCAAAGCTCGGCTACGACAGCGATTTTATAAGTAAGGTCTGCTACCTTGTCGGTCATCACCATACATACAGTCAGATTGACTCAATGCCGTATCAGATTCTTGTTGAGGCTGACTTTCTTGTAAATCTTTTCGAGGACGGAGCAAGCATTGAAGCCGTTAAAAAAGCAGAGGAAAAAATATTCAGAACGCCGACAGGCATCAAACTGCTTAAAAAAATGTATTTTGGCGAGTAAATTTTTTACGAAACGCAGAAGTTTTTTTCTTGCCGTAAAAGTATTGACAACCGACAGGAAAAATGTTATTTTAAAGGTGTTATATGACTGACGGAACAGTGGAATTAACCACAGTGAAGTATAACGATTCAAAGCCGACCGTCTGGGCGAAAGCTCGGACAAAGTCGGCTTTTTTTAATTAGTAAATTTTACCAACCAAATACAATATTTTACAAACGGAGGTTTTACGATGAGAAACGAATGGAGAGATTTTAAAGGCGGAGCATGGGAAAACGAAATCAACGTCAGAGATTTTATTCATAGAAACTACACACCGTATTTCGGCGGCAGTGAATTTCTTGAAGGACCCACACAGGCAACACTCGACCTCTGGGAACAGGTAAGCGAGCTTAAAAAGCAGGAAATCGAAGCAGGCGGCGTGCTTGATATGGATACAAAGGTTGTTTCAACAATTCTTTCGCACGGTGCGGCATATATAGATAAAGACAAGGAGCAGATTGTCGGCTTGCAGACCGACAAGCCCTTAAAGCGTTCGCTCCAGCCCTACGGCGGAATCAGAATGGCTACAAAGGCTTGCAGAGATAACGGCTACGAGGTTGACCCCGAGGTTACAGAGTTCTTCACAACTCACAGAAAAACTCACAACGCAGGTGTGTTTGACGCTTACACTCCTGAAATGAGAAAGTGCCGTTCAAACCATATTATAACAGGACTTCCCGACGCTTACGGCAGAGGAAGAATCATCGGCGACTACCGCCGTGTTGCCCTCTACGGTGTTGACCGCCTTATCGAGGACAAGCAGCACCAGAAGGACACAACAAGAATTATTATGTACTCCGACGTTATCCGTGAGCGTGAGGAGCTTTCCGAGCAAATCAGAGCGCTCCAGATGCTCAAACAGATGGCAAATATCTACGGCTGTGACATTTCAAAGCCTGCCTCAACCTTTAAAGAGGCTGTTCAGGCTGTGTACTTTGCTTACCTTGCCGCAGTCAAGGAGCAGAACGGTGCGGCTATGAGCCTTGGCAGAACCTCAACCTTCCTTGACATCTACGCTTACCGTGACCTTGCCGAAGGCACAATCACCGAAAAAGAGGTTCAGGAAATTGTTGACCACTTCATTATGAAGCTGAGAATGGTATGCTTTGCACGTACTCCCGAATACAATCAGATTTTCGCAGGCGACCCCACATGGGTTACAGAGTCAATCGGCGGTATCGGAACAGACGGACGTCCGCTTGTTACAAAGATGTCCTTCCGTTACCTCAACACGCTCAACAACATTGGTGCGGCTCCTGAGCCAAACCTCACCGTTTTATGGTCAACTCAGCTTCCTGAAAAGTTCAAGAGCTTCTGCGCTGATATGTCAATCAAATACCACGCTGTTCAGTACGAAAATGACGACCTTATGCGTCCGCTCCACGGCGACGACTACGGTATTGCCTGCTGCGTATCTTCAATGAAAATCGGCAAGGAAATGCAGTTCTTCGGCGCAAGAGCAAACCTTGCAAAGTGCCTGCTTTACGCAATCAACGGCGGTGTTGACGAGGTAAGCGGCGAGCAGGTAGGTCCGAAGTACCGTCCTGTTGAGGGCGATTACCTCGACTATGACGATGTAATGGACAAGTACAAGGCTATGATGAAGTGGCTTGCACAGGTTTATGTAAATGCGCTCAACATCATTCACTATATGCACGATAAATACTGCTACGAGCGTTTGCAGATGGCTCTGCACGACAAGCACGTTACACGTTGGTTTGCAACGGGTATTGCAGGCTTCTCGGTTGTTGCCGACTCGCTTTCTGCAATCAAGTATGCAAAGGTTAAGGTAGTAAGAAACGAAAAGGGCATTGTTACCGACTATATCACAGAGGGCGACTTCCCGAAGTACGGAAACGACGATGACAGAGTTGACGACATTGCAAAAGAGGTACTCCATACCTTTATCAGCTACCTCCGTCAGAATCACACCTACCGTGGCGGTATTCCCACAACCTCAATCCTTACAATTACATCAAACGTTTCCTACGGTAAGAACACAGGCTCAACTCCCGACGGCAGAAAGTACGGTGAGCCGTTTGCTCCCGGTGCAAACCCGATGCACGGCAGAGATTCAAACGGTGCAGTTGCTTCTCTTGCTTCGGTTGCCAAGCTTCCGTTTATGGATTCGCAGGACGGTATTTCAAATACATTCACGATTGTTCCCTCCGCACTCGGTAAAACAGACGAGCAGAGAAACCACAACCTTGTTGCATTGCTTGACGGTTATATGCTCAAGGGCGGTTACCACCTAAACGTAAACGTGTTTGACAGAGAACTCCTCCTTGACGCACAAAAGCACCCCGAGCTTTATCCTCAGCTTACAATCCGAGTTTCGGGGTACGCTGTAAACTTCATCAAGCTCACCAAGGAACAGCAGGACGAGGTTATTTCAAGAACTTTCCATTCTTCAATTTAAATTTATATCAGGGCGGATATTTTTACTATCCGCCCGATTGTTTATAAGGTGATATTATGACAGGTAAAATTCATTCCTTTGAATCCTTCGGCACGGTTGACGGTCCGGGTGTTCGCTTTGTCGTTTTCTTTCAGGGCTGTCCTATGCGTTGCCTTTACTGTCACAATCCCGATACTTGGACGGCTGACGCAGGAACAGAATACTCAGCCGAGCAGATTGTTGAAAAAATCGAGCGCAATATGCCGTTTTACACAACAGGCGGACTGACCGCAACGGGCGGCGAGCCTATGCTCCAGCTTGACTTTCTTATTGAGCTTTTCACCCTTGCAAAGAGCAAGGGCATAAACACCTGCCTTGATACCTCGGGAGTTATGTTCGATAGAAATAACAGCGAGCGTATGGAGAAAATCGACAGGCTTTTAGAGGTCTGCGACCTCGTTATGCTCGACATTAAGCATATTGATGAGGACGAGCACAAAAAGCTGACAGCTCATTCTAATAAAAATATCCTCGACTTTGCACGGTATCTTGATGAAAAGAACGTGCAGATGCGTATCCGTCATGTAATCGTTCCCAATATTACGGATAGGCGAGAGGAGCTTTTAAAACTCGGTCAGTTTTTAAAGCCGTTTAAGAATATCGAGAAAATTGAAACCCTGCCTTATCATACGCTCGGCAAAGTGAAATATGACAATCTCGGACTTGATTATCCGCTTGGTAACACGCCTCAGCTTACCGAAATTGACGCTGAAAATGCACTTGAAATCATCAGGGAGGGTATGCAGTGAGTACGCCGCAAAGCATAGTTCATCCGTTCCCTCCGCTGTTTGATGAAAATTCTGTAACGCTGATTCTCGGCAGTTTTCCCTCGGTTAAGTCAAGGGAGCAAAATTTCTTTTACGGTCACCCGCAAAACCGTTTCTGGAAACTGATAGCTATGATGTTTGACGAGGAAATTCCGCAGAGCATTGACGAGAAAAAACAGCTCATATTAAAGCACAACCTTGCGCTGTGGGACGTAATCCACTCCTGCACGATAACAGGCTCGAGCGACAGCTCAATAAAGGACGTTGTGCCGAACGACTTGTCGGTAATTCTGCAAAACAGCAGGGTTGACAGAATTTTTGCAAACGGGGCGTTGTCGCACAAAATGTATATGAAGTACATTTTTCCCAAGACGGGGATAGAGGCGGTAAAGTTACCGTCAACAAGTCCTGCAAATGCGGCATTTTCACTCGACCGACTTGCCGAAAACTGGAAAATTATAAAGTAAAAAACGCTGTAGCAAAATTCTGTGCTACAGCGTTTTATTGTATAAATCAACTTTTAATCTGCAATTAAATCTTTACATATTTTTACAAAGTTTTTTATAAATTATGATTTTCTCATAAAATATCGGTGCTAATATAGTCACTGAAAAGAGGAAAGAAAATGGTAAAATCAGAAAGCAAAAAAAGCAAAGCAATAATTATTTCACTTATTATATTTATTTTTGTTCTTGTATGTGTATCAGCGGCTTTGGCGTTTGTTGTACTTAATAATACCGATAACGAACAGAATCAGGCACAACAGGGAGTGGTGTTTGACGGCAACGCCTATCATTACGAAGAAACAATAAAGGATGAAAACAGCGGAAGTAACGGAATAAAAATTCCGGGTTATCCCGATATTACTTTTACTTCTGACAGCACAGACTTCCCGATAACACTGCTCAATCCCGAGGGTAATCCATGTAACTTTAAATTTACCCTTTCGCTCAAAGAAACCGGAGAGGAGATTTGCGCTACTGATCTTGTAAAACCCGGTGACGCTATAAGCGGAGTAAAGCTTAAAAATACAATTGCTAAGGGCGAATATACTCTATTAATTGATATATCAACCTTTGATTCCGAAAGCGGCGGTGAAATGAACGGCGCTCAGGTGCAGACAAAGCTTACGGTTGAGTGATGCGTAAACAACAATCCCTACGGGGTTAAAATATAAAAGTCAACTACCGTTTTTTAAGCGGGTATAAGAACTAAAAAGGAGTAATCAATAATGAAAAATCTATCCAAGAAAATTGTAACAGGTTTTATGACTTTAGCTGTATGCTCTATGGCTACAGTATCGGCTTTTGCGGCTACAACAGCTATTGATGAAAACGATACTGCATCTTCTTTGCAGCAGAAAATTACTTACACAAAAACTCAAGCTGAAATCGTGCCTGCCTATACAGTATCAATTCCCGATACCGTAACACTCGGTAAAGAGTCTGCAACACTTTCATATTCTTTGGAACTTCAGGACGACACTTCATTTGTTCCTGATGACGAAAAAATCAGCGTAAAAATAAGCAGTGCAGGCTATTCAGGAAATCTCAGAAAGCTTGCAGTATGGGATTCAAGAAATCTTCAGGAGGCTGAATATCTGCTCTACAATTCCGACGCTTTTGCAAATCCCACCTACTACGGAATCGGTGACGAAATTGCGTCATGGAACGGAAGCAACTGGGGTACAGTTACAAGAAAAATCAAGCTGAAGGATTACTACAGTGTTGGAGCAGGAACGTACAACGGTGTAATTAATTACTCAATTTCGCTTGAGGACGAATAATATTCTTGTCGGGCTGCAATGATTTTTGCAGCCCGCAAAGGAACGAATGATAATGAAAAAGGCATTTGTTGTAATTTCTGTAATTCTATGTTTGTTCTCGGTTTTTACTGCATTTACGGCTTTTGCAGACGACGGCTACAGAACAAATGTTGTACTGACAGTGGAAGAAACCACGCAGTCTGAAACCAAATCGCAGAGTTTAACACAAACCGATGAAACAACGGCGTTAAAAGCAACTGAAAATATAGTAACAACAGTCACAAAAGATGATTCAAAGTTTATTAAAACCGGTGACTCAGATATCCTGACTGCGGTAATATTATTCATACTGATTGCTTTAACAGTTGTAGTTTTATGGGTAACAAAAAAGAAATATAATACAAAGGAGTAATCAAAAATGAAAAAGTTAATTTCTATTCTCGCAGCACTTGCAATGTGCGCAACAGCAGCAGTGTCAGCTTCGGCTGCAACAGTTGACCAGACTGCAAATGAAGGTGCTGAAACAAACTTTACATTTGAGTATAAGTATGATCCTACATACACCGTTACAATTCCCTCGGAGATTGAGCTTACCGCAGAGGGAACACCTGTTGAAATCAAGGCTGAAAATGTAAATTACCTTGACGGCAAGAAGGTTTCCGTAACAATTGCAGGCACAAATTATTTTCGAAATCAGATGGTGCTTCAAGGCAAAACCGAAACAGGTTCTCAGGCTTCTTTGAGATACCAGTTTATTATGCCTGATGAGTCGGTTGTCGAAACAACAGGTGGAAAAGATCAGGTAAACGGCGTTGAAGTTGCCTCTTTTACAGATGACGGTACATCCTCTTTTACTGTAAAGCCTGTACTCAGCGGCTCGTCTTCAATTAAAAAAGGCGTTACATATACAGGTACAATGACATATGCAATTGCACTTGCAGAAGTTGAATAAATATTAAAATATCTTACCTCAAAAAACAGAGTCAAGGTTTAATTTTGCCTTGACTCTGTTCCTTTTATTTGTTCATAAATTTTGAGTGCCGTTTTGCTGTTGTCGATAATAGCGTTTTTCAGTTCGTCAATTCCCGAAAACTTCCTTTCGGGGCGGATAAATTCAAGCAGTCTTACGTCTGCGCTCTGTCCGTAAATCTCGCCGCCGCTGTACTTTGGCATCCACGTTTCGCAAAGCGGTGTGTTTCCGCCGACTGTCGGTTTGATTCCGATGTTCGTAACTCCGCAAAATCTTTCTCCGCTTTCAAGCGTAACGATTGACGCATAAACGCCGAATTTCGGCACAACAAGTTCATTGCAAAGCGGTTGGTTGATTGTAGGTGTACCAAGTTCTCGCCCAAGTCTTTTGCCGTGCTCAATCACCGAAGAAAATCCGAATCTACTGCACATAAGCTCGTTTGCTCTTTTAACGTTTCCGTCTGTAATCAGCGTTCTGATAAGCGTTGAAGAAACAATCTTGCCCTCGCTTTCCTGTGCAGGGACAACCGTAAGTGTAATACCTTTGCTGTCGCAAAAGCTTTTCAGAGTTTCGGCACTGCCCTCGCCGTTTTTGCCGTAGCGATAGTTAAAACCGCAGAAAAGCTTTTCTGCTTTCAGCGTATCAATAAGAATCTTCTGCGCAAAGTCCTTTGCAGGCATATTCATAATTTTTTCAAAATCCGCCTGATAAGTTCGCTCAATCCCGAGCCTCTCAAGCGTTTTTATTTTGTCCTCGTTTGTCATAAGCGCATTGCTCTGAGTGCCGTATAAAACACTTTTGGGGCTTTTTGAAAAGGTAAAGCAAACGGGGATAAGTCCGTTTTTCTTTTCAGCGGCGGCAAGAGAGATTACGTTTCTGTGTCCCTTGTGCAGTCCGTCAAAATAGCCCAGCGCAATTGCTGTGCCCGATTTTTCGGGTAATATTTCAAAGAAATTCTGCATAAATATATTTATACCTCGAAGTTAATAAATCATACCTGCGGCTATATTTTTCCGCTCTTAATCAGCATTGCAGTTTTCAGAACTGCAACCTGTGTTTTCGCATCGGGAATCTGATTGTTAAGCACCATTTCAACAGCCTTGTCAAGCGGTATTTTTTCAACATTCAGAAATTCGCCGTCGTCTGGCTTTGCACTTCCCTGTGACTTTACTTTGCAGGCGTATAGGTGGATAATTTCCGAGGTGTAGCCCGGAGATGGGTAGAGCTGACCGAGCGAAATGTACGAGTATCCCTCTGCGCCCGTTTCTTCTATCAGCTCACGCTTACCGTTTTCAAGCGGTGTTGAGCCTTTTTCAAGCTTGCCTGCGGGCAGTTCAAGTACAACCTCTTTGTACGGATAGCGGAACTGCCTTACAAAAAGCAGGTTGTTGTCCTCATCAAGAGCCGCAACTGTCACTCCGCCGGGGTGATTTACTACCTCACGCTTTGACTTTTTTCCGTTTGGCAGTTCAATTTCGTCAAGTGTTATATGAAGTATTCTGCCGTCAAAAACGCTTTTGCTCGACAGAGTTTTTTCAGTAAGTTCCATAACAGCCTCCAAAAATAAAAAGGAAAGGATTTTTATATGATTAACTACAATGTATTGCCCGACTATCAGGCAAGGAAAGAGATTATTAATGAAATTTGCGAGAAATACGGCTTTGTCAAGCGATGCTTTATCGGTAAAAGCGTGTGCGGCAGGAGCATTGACGTCCTACATATCGGCAACACAAAGCACCGTGTGCTCTATTGCGGCGGCTTTCACGGCTCGGAATACCTTACCGTTCTTGCACTTCTGAAATTCCTTGAAGAATGTTGTCACTCAATGCAGAGCGACAAAAAAGTCGGTGGGCACAACTTGGGCGATTTTCTCAAAATAAGAGGACTTACCGTCATTCCCTGCGTAAATCCCGACGGCGTGGAAATTGCCCTCCACGGAAGTGACGCCGCATTAAAATACAAGCCCCTTGTTGAGGACGTTTCCGAAAATACACGCAAGTGGCAGGCAAATGCAAGGGGAGTTGACATAAATCACAACTTCAACGCAGGCTGGTGCGAGCTTAAAAAGCGTGAAATCAGCCGCAATATCAAGAGTCCTGCACCGACACGCTTTGGAGGAAACTGCCCCGAAAGCGAGCCCGAAACAAGAGCGCTTACAAAGCTTTGCAGGAGTGTTGATTTTGAACGTGCGCTTGCTCTGCACAGTCAGGGCAGGGAGATTTACTGCTCATTCGGCAAGCATACGCCTGTATTAAGTTTTCGCCTTGCGTCGGTATTTTCGCAGGCAAGCGGATATAACATAGCATTTCCCGAGGATATTGCAACGGGCGGAGGCTTTAAGGACTGGTTTATTGACAGCTTCCGCCGTCCTGCGCTTACCGTTGAAATGGGTATGGGAGAAAATCCCCTGCCGCTGTCCGACTTTGAAAGCGAGTACGAAATTTTAAGAAAAATTTTAAGCCTCGGCGTTGTGGTATAAATCAGCGTTGTAATCATTTAAACAAAGGGTAACCGATGGTTACCCTTTGTTTTTGTAAAAAATTGAATGCAACATCACGTTGCTTATTCGTTATCGTCTTAAAAGCTTATTGAGCTTAATGCGTCGTCAATTGCCTCGTCAGAAATTACATTCGGCTCGTCAAGGTACTTTGAACGCTTTTCAATTCCGTCAATAGCCATCTGTACCTGTTCCTGCGGAGTTTTCGGCTTTCTGGGAGCCTCGTAAATTTCATCGTCCTCGGGATTTGAAATATTGACGTACTCCTCCTTTTTTTCTTCGGGCGGAGCAGGCTCTTCCTCGGTTTCAACGATTGCCGGCTCGTTTCCGTCGTCCTGCGGCTTTTCTTCGGGAGTTTCCTCGCTGTTTTCATCTGTGTTGCTTTTGTCAGCACCAAAATTCGGTGCGTCGTAATTTTCGTCAACAGCCTCAGCCGCAGCCATAATTACTTCACCGGGAGCGTCAATCTGCTTTTCACGTCTTGCCTCGGCAATTGCTTTGAGCTCGTCAAGGTGGTTGACAGGCTTTTCAACCTTTTCACTGCTTTCATCAAAGTAAATGTCGTACCAAACAAGGAAAACATAAACAGTCCATACTCGGCGGCTGTTGTCCTCCTTGCCGCTGAAATGCTCGTCAAGCCACGCAACAAGCGTGTCTGTGTTGAAGAACTTTTCGGCGGTTTTGCCCTTGAACTTTTTCTTTACTACATTATAGTATTTCTCATCACGCAGCCATACTCTTGTCGGAACGGGGAAACCGAGCTTTTCTTTTTCTGCGGTTTCCTCGGGCATATGGCGAACAGCGGCTTTTCTCATAGCGTACTTTGTGTTCGATTTGTTGCAGCGCAGGCTTGTGGGGAGTGAGGACGCAACCTTGAAAACCTCCTTGTCGAGGAACGGAACACGCAGCTCAAGTGAGTTTGCCATACTCATTCTGTCGGCTTTAAGAAGAATATCGCCGACCATCCACATATTTATGTCAAGGTACTGCATTTTTGTAACGTCGTCGTACTTTCTGCAGCGGTAGTAATATTTTCTTGTGTAGTCCTGCGGACGTGTTGCAATTGAAGGGTCTTTGAGCAAAGCTTTTTTCTGTTTGTAGTCGTACATAAACGCATTGCCGATGTAGCGTTCTTCAAGCGGGTCGCAGGCACGGATAAGGTAATCTCTGCCCTTGATGTCGGGGAGCTTGCGGCAGACTGCTCTTATTGCCTTTCTGATACAGTGCGGAACGATTGTCTGATATATCTTGAAAACTCTCGGGTCGTTATAGCAGGTGTAGCCGCCGAAAAGCTCGTCGGCACCCTCGCCCGAAAGCACAACCTTTACATACTGGCTTGCAAGGCGTGAAACAAAGTACAGCGCAATACACGACGGGTCTGCAAGAGGCTGATCCATATGGTACTGAACAGTCGGAACAGCGTCCCAGAACTCCTCACTTGAAATCAGGTGAGTGTGGTGCTCAACACCGATTTTCTTGCTCAGATTTTCTGCCCAGCTTATTTCGTTGTACTTCTCACCGAAGTCAAAGCCGACGGTAAAGGTTTTCTGGTCGGCAAAGTATGTTGAAACGTAGCTGGAATCAACACCGCTTGAAAGGAAACAGCCAACCTCAACGTCTGCAATTTTATGTGCGTTTACGGAGTTTTCAAACACTTTTTCAATCTCGTTTACAGCTTCTTCCTCGCTCATTTCCTCATTCGGATTAAAGCGTGGCTCAAAGTAACGTGTAGTTTCAACCTCGCCGTCACGGTACCAGAGATAGTGGCCGGGCATAAGGCAGTACACGCCCTCAAAGAAGGTTTCGGGAGGAACTGCGTACTGGAATGAAAGATAGGTGTCAAGCGCTCTTGTGTTGAACTTCTTGACAAACTTCGGGTGTTCAAGAATACTCTTGATTTCGCTTGCGTAAACAAAATCCTCGCCGATTTGTGTGTAGTGCATCGGCTTGATACCAAACATATCACGGGCAATAAAAACAGACTTGTCCTTGGTGTTGTAGATTGCAAATCCGAACATACCCCTGAGCTTCGGCAGTAAATCTTCCTGCCACTCCTCAAAGCCGTGAACAAGCACCTCGCTGTCGGTGTCGGTGTAGAACTTATGTCCTTTCTGAATCAGAACTTTTCTAAGCTCCTTGTAGTTGTAGATTTCGCCGTTAAAGGTGAGAACAAGCGACTTATCCTCGTTGTAAATCGGCTGATGACCTGCGTCAAGGTCGATGATTGAAAGACGGCGGAAACCCATAGAAATATAGTCGTCCGTATAAAATCCGTCAGAGTCGGGACCTCTGTGGGTGATGACCTCGGTCATATTTCTTATGACGTCGTCACGGTCAACAACCTGTCCTGTAAATCCGCAAATACCACACATATCCGATAACCCCTTTCAAAGGTTTATTAGCGTAAAGTAAATTTCTGCATTTCTTATCTATATATTTTATCATACCGTAATAATAAATTCAACCGTCATAAGATTATTTTGTAAATCGGTTGAATGTTTTTTTGAAATGTTATATACTTTATAATGTAAAAAAACAGGAACGGAATGGTAGGATGTACGGTTTAGTCGGAACGTTTGTAAATACAGCAACTGTGCTTTTGGGCGGAATAATCGGACTTGTGTTCAAAAAGGGAATTCCCGAGCGTGTCGGCGACTCGGTTTTTAAGGCGCTCGGTCTTATAACGGCGTTTATCGGAATTTCGGGTTGTCTGTGCGGTGAAAACACGCTGATTGCGGTAATTGCAATGATTATAGGAACAATTATCGGTGAGCTTGTCGATCTGGACAAGCGTGTAAATAACGTGGGAAAATTCATTGAGCGCAAGGTGAGCAAGGACGACAAAAATTCAACAGTAGCACAGGGCTTTGTTTCGTCCTGTCTGCTGTTCTGCGTGGGCGCAATGACAATTGTCGGCTCACTTCAGGCAGGTCTTGAGGGCGATTGCTCAGTGCTGTTCACAAAGTCGGCAATGGACTTTTGCTCAAGCATAATTTTTGCAAGTACGCTCGGCGTTGGCGTGCTGTTCTCGGCAGGCTTTGTGCTCGTGTATCAGGGACTTATAACACTCCTCGCAACGTGGATTGAGCCGTTGCTCACAACTGCGGTTGTTAACGAAATGAACTGCGTAGGCTACGTTATAATCATCGGACTTGCGCTGAATATCCTCGGAATTACAAAGCTCAAGGTTATGAATATGGTGCCTGCAATTTTTCTGCCGATTGTGCTTGTTCCTCTGTATGATTGGATTGTAGCTTTATTTTAACGTATATATTAATAAAATAATAAAATATTACTATAATTACCCTAAATATATATACTAATTTTTATTTTAGAAGTATAAAATAGAAATATAATTTAACGTGAAAAAGGAGCGGTACTATGATTAAAAAATTCACCTTTGGCACACCAATTTGCACCGAGGCTGTTGTCGAAAAATTTGAAACATCGGACAATAAAGACTTCCCATTTAAAAGCAGGGAAGAGGACGGAAAATTTGTCCTTGAATTTGATATGACCGACAGCGACATCGTTTATGGACTTGGCGAGGCTCCGAGAGGAATAAACAAGCGTGGCTGGACTTACGAAAGCTTTTGCAGTGATGACCCGTTTCACACCGAAACGAAGTCATCTCTGTATGCGGCTCACAACTTTCTGATGCTCTCGGGCAGTGATATTTTCGGTATTTTCATTGATTTTCCTGCAAGAATCCGCTGGGACATCGGCTATACCGCAAAGAACAAAACCATTATTACAATTGACGGTACAGACTTTGATTTCTATTATATAAAGGGCGGCAAGCCAATTGAAATTGTTAAGGAATTCAGAAATGCAATCGGCAAAAGCTACATTCCGCCGTTCTGGGCTTTCGGCTATCAGCAGAGCCGCTGGAGCTATCCCGACGCAAAGACGGTTGACAGCGTAATTGACGGCTATGACAAGGCAGGAATTCCGCTTGACTGCGTTTATCTTGACATTGACTATATGGACAGTTACAAGGACTTTACGGTTGATGATAAAAAATTCCCCGATTTTGCCGAATATGTAAGCAAAAAGCGTGAGCAGGGAATCCACCTTATTCCGATTATCGACGCAGGCGTTAAAAAAGAGAACGGCTACAGCGTTTATGAAGAGGGCAGAGATAACGGCTATTTCTGCAAAAACGAGGACGGAACCGACTTTGAGGGCGGCGTATGGCCCGGAATAGTAGGCTTTCCCGATTTTCTCCGCAAGGACGTGCGGGAGTGGTTCGGCTCAAAATATAAGGTGCTGACTGACGCAGGAATTGACGGTTTCTGGAACGATATGAACGAGCCTGCAATTTTCTATTCGGTAAAGGGACTTGAAAAGGCTCTTGATAAAGCTGTTTCACTCAAGGGTGAAAACCTCGACCTTTCTAAATTCTTCAATTTAAAGGACACCTTCCTCGGACTTTCAAACAGCCCTGACGATTATTCAAGCATTTACCATACAGTCGACGGCAAGCAGGTCTGCCACGACCGTGTTCACAATATCTACGGCGCAAATATGACAAAGGCGGCAGGCGAGTATTTTGCCAAGGAGTTCGGCGAGGAAAAAATCCTTATGTTCTCACGTGCGTCATATATTGGCGCTCACCGTTCAAGCGGAATCTGGTTCGGCGACAATCATTCGTGGTGGTCGCATATCCTCCTCAATCTCAAAATGCTCCCGTCGGCAAATATGTGCGGTTTCCTCTACTGCGGCGCAGATCTGGGCGGCTTTAACGAGAATGCAACACGTGACCTTGTTCTGCGTTTCCTTGCACTCGGAGTTTTCACACCGCTTATGCGCAACCACGCCGCACTCGGCACAAGAGATCAGGAGTGCTACAATTTTGAAAACAGCGAGGATTTCAGGGACATTATCGAGGTGCGTTACCGTCTTATCCCGTATCTTTACAGCACTTTCCGCAAGGCAAGCGAAGAAAACGATATGATTTTCAAGCCCCTTTCGTTTGATTATCCTGACGATAAGATTGCCCGTGAGTGCGAAACCCAGCTTATGCTCGGCGATGAATGTATGATTTGCCCCGTTTATGAGCAGAACGTCGGCGGAAGATATGTTTATCTGCCCGAGGATATGACGTTTGTAAAATTAAGCGGAACAAAGGTTGTTACCGAGAAAATGACAAAGGGAACGCATTACATTGAGGTTGCTCTCAACGAAGTTCCGCTGTTCATAAAGAACGGCAGGAAAATTCCGCTCTGCAAGCCTGCAATGCGCACATCACAGCTTGATACAGAAAATTTGGAATATATAGGATAAACCAAAATTTATTTAAATGCGTAATTTGGAATTGAGGTCGAGTGGATAGTTTGAATAATTCAAAAGTTCAGTGCCCGAATTAATTTATATGCGGCGTTGCCGCAGAGATGATATTATAATATTGTAGCGGCGAACTGTGTTCGCCATAATGTATAAATTGTTTCACAATTTATACATAGGGACGTCTGGGAAGCCGTCCCCTACGTCGATAGATGCTGTAAAGTGGTATCTTGCGTCAGACATAGAAAAATGTATGACTCCCGAGATACCGAGGTGGAGTTTATCACCGATTTTTATAACGTACTAAAAAACCGCCTGTCGTGAAAGTCCGACAGGCGGTTTTGTGATATCGTTATTCACATTCGTTGCATTTGCATTCGTTATGCTCATCATCATCGCCGAACAAGCCACAAATCCAATAATAAATCGGGATTGTCAGGAACACAAGCCAGCCTACAGCCCAACCGCCGCATACGTTGAAGTAACCGAAAAGTATGTATGCGATTGCTACAAGTACGGGATATGCAAAGTGACTTGCCTTGCGTTCATAAATTGCGTCAACAAGAGTGTAGTAAAGCGGAATGGTCAGCAGGCAAATCCAGCTTAATGCCCAGCCAAAGCATACTCCGCTTGCGCCCCACCACGCAAATGCAAGTATGGGGAAGATAAAAAACGGAAACTTATTCCACTTGCTTTTGTTCTTGTGGCGGCGCTTCAGCTCCTCGTCAACCATAATATTGCCGTTTTCGTCGGTATAAACACGCTGTTTGCCGTTTTCCTCAACGTGAATTCCGTCCCAGCCTACGTGCACCTTGTCACCGTTTTTGTCGTGAACGTGCACGCCGTCCTTGAAGTTTATATGCACGTGGTCACCGTCTTTTGAGTCAACGTGAATACCGTTTTTGAACGAAACCTTGTCAACCTTTTCATATTTAGTTTCGGTTTCGCCGTTCGGACCGTATGAATAACTGTAACTATAGTTGTATCCATCGCCTGAATTCGGTTCGGAATTGTTTTGCTCGTTATTCTCGCTGTCAGCTTTTTTGGCGTTTTCACCCTTTAAAAGCTCGTCAAGCGAAACTCCGTAAATTTCTGCGAGCAAAATAAGGTTGTCGGTGTCGGGGGAGGCCTCGGCACGCTCCCACTTTGAAATTGCCTGTCTGCTCACGCCGATTTTAGCGGCAAGCTCCTCCTGACTGAGGTTGTGTTTCTTTCTGTATTGTAATAATCTGTTGGCTGTTTCAATGTTCATTGATATGCCCTCCTCGTTGATTTGTTGCTCAAATTATACCCCGCAACCGCTGTTTTTGGCTATACATTTCAGTTTTCAAGCCCGCAACCACGGGTTGCAGGCGGTGTGCCACCGCTGTCAGTTCGAAAAGACAGCTTGTTTAGTCATAAAAACGGATGCTTGAATTGTAATTTGCAAAAAATCTGAATTCATCATTAACGTGTAAAATAAATTGTAGCGAGCGACGCCCCCGTCGCTCACTGAGATGACGGTAAAGTTCTAAAAGTAATATTTGTCCAAATCCCATTTTATAGGGTTATTGATAATGTAATTAGCAATACTTCTATAATGAGCTTCACTTTTAATTACTTCGTCAAAAAAAGAAGTTTGCCATAATGAATGATTAGAATTATAATTCTTTTTGAAAAATCTCGTTGTTACAGATTTAAAGTCCTTAATAAGTCCTTGTAATGAGCGGCGATTTTTATCCTCTATTATTTCAAAACTAAAGTTCTTTTTTGCTGTTACTATTTCATCGATATTTTCCAGTTTTATTATACCATGAATATGATTAGGCATAAGTACAAATTTATCAAGCTTTACATTTATATTTAGTTTTTCAATATTTTCCCAACATTCAATAACCTTTTCTCCGATTAAAGTAGGCTGAACCGTTACAGGACATTCATATAAATTATTTTGAGCGACGGGGGCGTCGCTCGCTACAACAGAACCTAAAAGCTTTTCTTTATTATATGTGCAGATAGTAACATAATAATAGCCGTAAGTTCCGTAATCGTAATCTTTCAGTCTGTGATTTTTTCTGTCAATTATTTGCTTGTTCATAACGCCAGCCCGTTTGTAGTTTTTAAAAACTCAAACAACTGATTATAAATCAAATCAACGCCGCCCTTGCTGTCGCTTTCAATATTAAGCGGCATAATCGGGTCGTGAACGGAAAGGCGGAGTAAAAACCAGCCGTCACCGTTTTCTTTGCCGAATGAAACTCTGATTCCCTCACGGTTATCGTCGGCAACCTGCCAGCCGTCCTGCTTTTCTGCATATTCGGTAAGGTCGGCTATAATCTTTTCACCGCAGGCTCTGAAATCTTTTTCGGTAATCTTGAATCTTATTTCCTTGCTTTCAACAGGCTCTTTAAGTGCAGAGGTCAGCTCGTCAAGGTCCTTGCCCTCTTTGCTCAGCTGTGCCATTTTGATGATGATTTTTGTGCAAAGGTATGCGCCGTCGTCAAGAAAATAATTCTCACGCATTGCGGCATGTCCCGAGGTTTCAATCGCAAGAGGACAGTTAATTCCCTGTGCATTCAGCTCAAGTGCCTTGTCAATTACATTCTTATATCCTCTGCGATAACGGTAGTGCTTTCCGCCGAGTGTGTTTTCAATAAAGTCTTTAAGTCCGCTTGACGTGATTGAGTCGGTAACAACTGTTCCGCCGTCGTTGCCCTCAAGCGCAATTGCAGCGGCAACGGCTACAAGTCTGTTGCGGTTTATCTCGTTGCCCTTTGAGTCAACAGCTCCGCCTCGGTCAACGTCAGTGTCAAAAATTACTCCCAAATCTGCTTTGCTTTCCTTTACAGCCTCGCAGATTGACGCCATAGCCGTTGCGTCCTCAGGGTTGGGAACGTGATTAGGGAACATTCCGTCGGGATTGAGGTAACGACTGCCCTTGGTGTCTGCTCCGAGTACGGAAAGCACCTTGTCTGCGTAAAAGCCGCCTGCGCCGTTTCCTGCGTCAACAACAATCTTAAAGCCCTTGAGCGGATGGTCATAGTCCTCTGCGTTGACTTCCTTTTTAATCTTTTCGCAAAGTCCCTTTGCGTAGTCGCTCATATAGTCAACGTCAGTGATTGTTCCGCCGTCTTTTTCCTGCGGATGCTCGTTTTCCTGAGCGTATGTCAGAATTTCCTCAATGTCAGAGCCTTCAAGACCGCCCTCACGTGTAAAGAATTTAAGACCGTTTCGGTTAAAGGGGTGGTGACTTGCAGTAATCTGGAGTGCACCGTCGCAATTCAAATCAACCGTAGTCATAAACATTGACGGAGTTGAGGCAAGTCCGCAGCAAAGTACCTTTGCACCGCAGGCTTTAAAGCGCTTTGTGGTAATATCCATAATGTGAGGACCGGAAATTCTGCTGTCACGTCCGACAGAAATTGTAAGACAGTCGCAGGGTTTGTTTACCTTTTTTGAAAGCCAGAGTACAAAACCGTCTGCCATATCGGCAACGACCTCGTCGGTGAGGTTAACGCTCTGTCCCTCAACGCCCTCGCTTGCAACACCTCTTATATCAGTGCCGCTCTTGAACTGTTTATAAAAATCGTTAAGCATAGTTTTCATCCTTTCGGTTTCATTATATATATTATATTTTATATGTATTATACCGCATAGAGAGAAAAATCACAATACATCGAAAAATTAAGTTTGTAAAAAATCAGATTATTTTATTGCCAAAAAGGAAATAAGTTGTTAAAACTGACGAAAGTGTAACGAAAATATTGTCGCATTGTAAATTCTTTTAAAGCATTATTAGGATATATTGCACATAAAATAAGTATAATTATTAGCTATTATTGACATACAAATGCGTTAACTCACAAAAACAGAAGTCAAAAATTGTTGACTTTTTTAAAAAGTTGGATATAATAATAATTGTCAAGTAAATAGTCCGCTTGACTATCGGCTGATTCCAAATTAGCCTTACTCGAGTAAAATTGAATTATCAAATAGTCGATAAATAATCATGATTTGCCAAATGGTAAATGGCGCACGAAAAAACTTTATATTTTTAAAGAATTGAAGGAGGAAACATTTATGACACCAATTCTTAGCTTACACAACATTGATGTAACTGCGTTCCTCGCCGTGCTCGATACCTGCGAGGGCAACGTATATCTCGTTACAAAGGAAGGCGACAGATTAAATCTGCGCAGCAAACTTTGCCAGCTCGTTGGCTTGACAAAGCTTATCGAAGGTGGTAAAATAGCAGAAGCTAGTATTATCTGCGAAAACAAGAATGACGAGAGCAAGCTTTTCAGATTTAACTTCTTCGGCGATACAGGTAACGCTAAAGTAGGTTAATCTAAGCTTATTAAAACAACAATCCACGTTTTTCACGTTAATTTCAAAACTTCTAAATCCAAAAACGGCTGCTTTCAGGCAGCCGTTTTTGGATTTTCTGTTTTATGATGAAATTGGTGTAAACCCGTATTATTACTGTATTTTCATAAAAATTTACACACTGAATGTTGATTTAAAAATTCAGGCGTGATATAATTTTCTCAATAAATTCCAATACGACAGGGGTGGGATACAATATGAATTACAATGAACGAAATGACGACGAGCAGTATTTTAACGATTATTTCAGCGATGATTACGATGTCCGTAAAAAACCACTCAGAAACATAAAAAGAAGAAAAAATGTTGCCTATAATATTGATAAGTTCGGCAGAAAAAGAAAAGGACTAAAGTGGAAGTTAAAAGCGTTTCTGCATAGCAGAACTGCGTTAATAGCGCTGGTTGCTGTTGTGATGCTGATTGTAATAATAGCGATTGTATCCTCTTGCTCTGATAATAAGGAAGATGAGCAGACTGCGGCAACTGTATCAACCACAGCCCCGACAACTCAGGTTACGTCTTATAAAATAGACGGCGTTCCGGTTATTGAACAGAGCAATCTTAAAGCCGCTTGCGAAACCTATGCTTGCACGATGCTTTTGCAGTACTATAAATTTGATATTGATGAAGTTGAGTTTGTAGACAATTATCTTGTGACAAAGCCTGTTTACTACGGAATTGACGGCAATCTTTACGGCCCAGATATGAACTGCGCATATGCAGGTGATATTTATACGGGTTACGGAATAAACGCCCCCGGAATGGCAAAATGTATGAATAACTACATTAAATCAACAGGTTCGAAGCTTGTTGCAGAGCCCTTATCGGGTGTACCGCTTGAGGAGCTTTGTCAGAAGTATATTTTAAATGATACCCCTGTTATGGTCTGGGCGACTACATTTATGGAAGAACCGTATGTTCAGGCAACATGGATTGTGGACTATGTTGACGAAAACGCAGATCACGAAGTGGGAGATACGGTAAGCTGGCAGATGCACGAGCATTGTTTGGTACTTATCGGATTTGACGAGAAGAATTATTACTTCTGCGACTCGGTTTCGGGTGAGGTTTCAGCCTACGACAAGGCTACAACAGAGGAAAGATACGAACAAATCGGCAAACAGGCGATTGTGCTGAAGTAGTGACGTTTTTTTAACGGGGCGATTCGAGTTCCTGTCGGCTAAAGATATAAAAAAGCACCCGTATGGGTGCTTTTTTTGGTGCGCCAACAGTAGGTTAGATATTTAGAAAATGCCTACCTCGTTTGTTGTGGCGTGTGTAAACGGAAAGGTATGATCTGCGCTCCTCGCTAAAAACGTCACACTGTGACGTTTTTTAACGCTCGGCTTCGAGTCCCCG
>CACXFS010000019.1 GCA_902766885.1 uncultured Ruminococcus sp.
ATAAGCGTGCCTGTTCTTGAATAGCCGAGTTTCTTTGCGGCTTCCTTGACAAGGTCGTCAGTGTGCAGGCTTATCTGCTCGCTGAGCACTTCAATCACTGCATTGAGGATTTCATACGAAGAAATATCGTCAATGCTCCTCTTCCAGTTACTTTGTTCATCAACACGGTAAACAGAGTATTCAGCAGGATTCTGATTTTTCTTCCAGTAAAAAATGTTTCCGTTATCAACAGTTTCGCTTTTGTCAACAAAGGTTACTACAGTGTCGAGAATTGACTCAACCTTGTTGCCCGAACGGGTTATTCCCCAGGCAGATAAAACCTTTTTGAACAGAGCTTTCCTGCTGACGGGAGCCTCTGTTTCAATTATATTCATCATAAGACTGCGTATTCTGTTTCTTGATTTCGGCTCGTAAAAATTTTCTGCAGTGCCGCACGGATTAATACTGAACGCTTTATAACTGCGCTTTCTTGAAACAGAGTTTTCGGGTGACGTCATATCAAGCTTTTCAAATTTTACAACGTCGGGGCTGTTCTTGACAGTAACCGTTTTAACTGCATTTTTTTCACTGCTTTCAACAGCATTGTTTATTTCTTCAGCTATGCTGTCAATAACTCTCTGTGGATTGTCAAGCCAGTCTAGTGTCCATACACGCATAATATTCCAGCCGAGTCCCGTAAGTATGGCGGGTTGTAGAACAAACCTGTCCTTTGCGGTAGCGGAATTTTTGCAGTTTTTGCCGTCAAGCAGAATTCCGATAACATACGTCTGCTTGTTGTGCGGATTTACTACGCCGATATCCATTTTGTATTCCGAATATCCTATGTTGCGCTTGACTTCATATCCCAGATTTTCTATTTCCTTTGAAATTTCTTCAATAAGAGTGTCCTTTTCTTTGGACATGGTATTTGCTTTTTGTGTAATAATATTTTTGCCCTTACCCGCAAATTCAAGGAATCCCTTGAGCCCTGCAACGCCGTCGGAGCGAGTGCGTGACAGATCGATTTGCTCAGGCATAATCGTTGAATAAACAATCATTGACTTTCTTGCTCTTGAAATTGCAACGTTAAGTCTTCTCCATCCTCCGTCACGGTTAAGAGGTCCGAAATTCATAGAAACCTTGCCCTCTTTGTCGGGTCCGTAGCCGATAGAGAAAAGAATAACGTCCCTTTCGTCGCCCTGAACATTTTCAAGATTTTTAATAAACAAAGGTTCGGCAGAGTTTTTGTTTTCCTCCTCAAGCTCGGGATATTTTGCAAATTCTTCCGAAAGCAGGTCATCAATCAGATTTTGTTGAACTGCACTGAATGTAACAACGCCAATACTGTCGTTTTTGAGATTTTCGTCTTTCAGCCTGCGGATAATTTCATTTACCACCGCAACAGCTTCTGCTTTGTTCTGCTTTGTTCTGCCCTTGTCGTAATAGCCGTCAATATGAACAAGACTTACTTCCGAAACAAGGTCGTTGGGAGAGGGGAATGTGTAAAGCTTGTTGTCGTAGTACTGCATATTGCTGTAGGCAATAAGACTTTCGTGCCTTGAACGGTAGTGCCATTTAAGATGCTCCTGAGGCATAGAAACAGCCAGACAGTCGTCAAGCAGACTTTCAAGGTCTTCATTTTCGATATTGTCCTCGTCAATCCTGTTTGATGCAAAAAAGCTCGTCGGGGGTAACTGTTTGGGGTCGCCTACTACTACAACGTTTTCACCTCGTGCAATAGTGCCAACTGCTTCACACGTTGGAATCTGCGATGCTTCGTCGAATATTACAAGGTCAAATTTCGGGAAAGACGGGTCTATGTACTGTGCAACGGAAATCGGGCTCATCAGCATACAGGGACAGAGTCGTCTGAGCAGATTGGGAGTTTCGTTGAACAGCTTTCTGATGGACATCATTCTGCCGTTGCTCTTGATTGCCCTTTTTAGAATTCCGATTTCCGAAGATGACGAGCTTATTTTTCCGCTTACGGGAATTTCGGCAGACAGCTTTGCAACAAGCTCTTGAATTGTGAGTGAGCGGAATTTGTCAATAAGCTTATGATACTGTGCAATAAGCTCCTCATACTGATTGCCTCTGAAAGTCTTTAAGCGTTCGTCACTGTTGAGCTCTGCTAATATAAGTGCATAATAAAGGTTGCAGTTAAATGAATTTTCAATCTCGTCCGGAGATACAGCGCCATTAATTACGGCTTGTGTAACGTTTTCAAGTCCGTTTGAATTTAGTTCCTCAGTAATTCTGTTAAGCGACGTCCACTGTCCGAGCTCATAAATATTATCACTGAGCTTTTTAAGAAAAGCGCTTAAGTCAGTAAGCCAGTTTACACTGTTTTCAACCGACTTATTTAATTTGCATAGATTGCTGAATGAAATCCATTTTTCAATATATTTTCTCAGTATTTCGCATTTTGATTTTGCATCTGAAGTAAAAACTGAATTATGCAGTGAATTTATAATCTGCGTTTTTTCGTTCGGTGCAAAGGAAGAAACTGCATTGTGCAACTCAAGCGTTTTTTCTATAGAAGAATTAAGAATATTCCAGTCTGTATGAATACCGTTTATAATTTCTGTAGGAGAATTAAGGACTTTTGCAGACTCAATTTTCGCTTTCAGCGATTTTAATTCTGTCAGTTTGTCATAAATCTGAGTTATTGTCGTATCGTTGATTGAGTCGGGATTTTTGCAGTAAAGCTTTAGTTCCTTTTTAAGCTTTGACTTTTTGATTATCTTTGGCAAGAACCAGCTTGCAAGTGCTTCTCTCCACTGTAAAACTGCTCTGTCAACGTCATAATCGAGTATCCTTAGGTCAAAATTATCGCTAAATTCCTTGTATATCTGCGAATATTTACTTCCGTCAGAGCAAAATTCTTTAAGCTGAGATACCGTATAATCAAAGTTTTCCGACCTTAACAGCTCGGGGATTATCACTGTATTGTCAAGCATAAGCTCGTTGATTTTTAAAATTTTAAGAACAGTATTAATATCTGATTTATTTTTTATTCCAGTACTTTCTGATAAAATGTCAAACGACTCTTTGACGGAAGAAAAGCCTGCAATAAGTTCTTTAAGACTTTGCTCAATGCTTTCACGAAGCTCAATTGAATACTCGGTAAGGCAAATGCTTTTAAGCGGATGATCGGCAAAGTTTGCAGTGCTTTTCAGCTCTACAACGTATTTTCTTATCAGGTCGGTCCACTTCACGATGTGCTGTTCATCTGCTTTTAAAAGTAATTCCTGACTGAAAATAATTTTGTTTTTATACTCTTTTTCCGATTCAAAAATTTCTACAGCCTCGTAAACGGATTTCCCGAATTTACGCTTGCAGTGAAGTCCCTCTATTATGTAGTTGAGTTCTGTCCTCATCGAGTGCAGTCGTTCGGATGTGGCTTTGTAATCGTCGGGAGATTTGATTCTACCGACCTCGAGCGACTTGTTAAGCTGTGACAGCACACTGCTTTTGTTGGTTTTGTTTGAATGTAGCTCAAGGCAGAACGGGTCAAGACCGATTGAGGCAAGTCGTTTCTGAACAACGTTGAGAGCCGCCATTTTTTCTGCTACAAAAAGGACGGATTTGCCCTGATACAAGGCGTTTGCAATCATATTTGTAATCGTCTGAGATTTTCCCGTTCCGGGCGGACCGTGAAGAACAAAACTGTTGTTTGTTGCGGCTGAGTAGATTGCAAGCATCTGCGAAGAGTCTGCGCTCAGCGGAACAGCCATTTGGTCGGGTGAAAGCCTGCTGTCAAGGTTGTCAATCGTTACATCGGACGGCTCGGAAGTCCAGTTGAGCTTTTTGTCAATAAGGCTTGATACAACCTTGTTTGATTTTAATTCATCAGAACGGTTGTGCAAGTCATTCCACATAACAAACTGACCGAACGAGAACAAGCCCAAGAACGCCAGGTTTTCTATGTTCCACCTCTTTTTGTCCATAACGGCGTTGCGTATGGTGTTGAAAACAAGCGGAAGATTAGTACCGTGCTCATCAAGCGGGAGTGGGTCGAGATTCGGGATTTTCAAGCCGAAAATCTGACGCAGATATTCTATAAGCGTAATATTTATCTGTGCTTCTTCCTGACGGCTTCGGATTATGTACCCTTTGTTGCGTGAGCTTTTTACAATGTCAACGGGAATCAGCACTATCGGTGCATACCTTGCCTTTTCTGAAATGTCGCTTTCAAACCAACGCAAAAATCCAAGTGCAAGAAACAGTGTATTAGTACCGTTTTCTTCAATGCTTACTTTTGCACCTCTGTATAGGTTTTTCAAATTTCTGTCAAGCTCATCGACAGGAAGAAAGGTTCTTATTCGGTTGCTTTTAAATTCCTGCGAGGCAATATTTTCAATCAGATCACGTTCGTTTTCAATTTCATACATCTTGGCGTCTCTTAATGACACGCTCCATTCCGAAGGTACTTCCATTATTCTGAAATCTACGTTGTCGGAAAGCTTGTCTTCCAGCTCAGCAAGGTCGGAAGTCATAAGCTGTAATGTGTTCTTTGTTACCCGAAAATTGAGCAGGGTGTTCCTGAGGCTGAAATCAAGCAGCTTTCTTTCCCAAATCTGCACACGTGAAAGATTGCTGTCGCTGTACTCAATTTTACCTACGTCAGAGAAATTAAGCTCTTTAGGTGCATTTATATTAACTTTGTTACTTGTACTCTCATCTGAAGACGTGAAGTCAGAAAATGCCTGATTGATTTTTACGGGAATGGGACGGATTCCGCTGCCTCTGGAACGCTGTATATCAATAACATACAGAAAATCTGTTGGATTGTTAAGGTGGTCGTTGCCGTGCTTTATCGCACGTTCAAAGTCGACGTTATTTCCGCAAGTAAAATTTGTGCACTCAACAAGAAGTATTTCTTCATTGCCTGCAACAATCCGCTTTTCAATTGCAGAAACGTCGTCTACAGCGCAGTCGCTGAAGGTCTGCTGTTCAAGCCAGCAACCGCAGAAAGCGTGGCCTTTTATAAAAACAAGCAATGGGAAAAGCCCTGCCGCTTCAAGGCAGGCTGAATAAAGTACCGAAAGGTCAAGACAGGTTCCTTGCTTTTCTTCAAGGACCTTGTGCGGAAGTCTGACACGCTGACCTATAGTTTCATAGCTTGCAGGAGGGTTGTTGTAAATAATTTCCCACGAACGCAAGGCGGCAAAAATCGCAGCCATTTGGAATTTAACATTGTTGGGATTGTTTGTCTGATATCCCGTAAATGACGGAAGCTTGTTCCATTCTCTTAAAAAAGCAGAGGCTCTGCTCAACACCTCCGCAATTAACGGATGATTCGGAGTGACAAAAGCCGTGATGATTTCAGGCATAATCAGCAGACCGTTCCACTCGTCGTACGCAAGCAGTTCAACGGTATCGCTATAGCTGAAAATTGTTGCTCCATTCTGCAATAACTCAACTAAAATTGTACCGACCATTTTTTCTGATAAAGAAAAAAGAAACTTGGTGGAAAGTATGATATTGACAGGAGAAATTTCAACAGAACAGTTTGGTTCGATACTTTTGATATTGTAGATGAATTCCTTTGCAAAATCGGGTTCAAACGTTATTTTCAGCTTTAAATTGTTTTGAATTTCATCAGAATTATTATTGACTAACAGATTTCTGATTAAAGGTACGTAATTTTGCTGCATTGCAAAATTTATTGAACCGCTTATTTCACCGCTTACAGTAATTTTGTCACTCATTTTATCATATCCTTTCGGAATGGAAATAGAAAATTGCACAAATATTGTGAAAATATTATAATGATATTATATAACAATCACATTGTTATTGCAATATAATTTATATATTTTTGTTGAATTTTGTGTTGTAATAAATTATTAATAATTCAGTGATATAATTCAGACAAAAAATACGTAAAAACAATAAATATTTTATTAAGATTATTGACAAAAAAGAATTATATGTTAATATAATAGTGAAGACGATGCACAATCTGATATAAATTTATTAATTTTGTATTGACAAACTGCGAAAAATATGTATAATAATAGTAAATTGTATCATACCAAGAACAATTAGGTTACTATGATAAGGTAGTATACCGCAAAGCTCTGACGCTCCGTCTTTTGGCGGAGCGTCATCTTTTTATATAAAGCGTTTTGTCGAAATAATTCGCAATCGTTTTGATTTTGATTTATCGTTGCGCTGTTTTAGGAGGTTTTTATGAAATATTCAATAGGACTTGATATTGGTATTACGTCAATCGGCTATGCTGTTATGCTGCTTGACGGCAACGACCAACCCTGCAGAATTATGAGAATGGGTTCACGAATTTTTGATGCAGCCGAAAACCCAAAAGATGGTTCGTCGCTTGCCGCACCTCGCAGAGAAAACAGAGGTATGCGCCGCAGATTACGCAGAAAACGTTTCAGAAAAGAGAGAATAAAATCTCTTATTGAGCAAAGCGGAATTATGAGCGTTAAAGAAATAAACAGTATGTATCAGACAGCAGCCGAATTACCGGATATTTATGAAATAAGGTGCCGTTCACTTGACAGCGAGCTTTGCAAAGAGGAGTTTGTGAGACTTCTTGTTCATCTGTCACAGCGCCGAGGATTTAAATCTAACCGCAAGATTGACTCGCAGGACAAAAAATCTGAAGCAGGTGCATTGTTGTCTGCTGTCGAAGAAAACAAAAGGCTCTTAGAAAGCAAAGGCTACAGAACAATCGGAGAGATGCTTTATAAGGATGAAAAATTTTCCGAATTTAAGCGCAATAAATCCGACAACTATTCAAACACATTTGCAAGGCAGGCGTACTGCGATGAAATTAAGCTTATT
Source organism: uncultured Ruminococcus sp. (assembly GCA_902766885.1). Classification (GTDB taxonomy): domain Bacteria; phylum Bacillota; class Clostridia; order Oscillospirales; family Acutalibacteraceae; genus Ruminococcoides. Next base: position 6,796 of record CACXFS010000019.1, read on the forward strand.
TTCAGCAGGCAGAGAGAGTTCGGAAATGTTCTTGCAAGCGAAAAGCTTGAAAATGATTTTTTAGAGATTTATCTCTCTCAGCGTTCATTTGACGACGGCCCGGGAGGAGAGAGCATTTACGGAGGTAATCAGATTGAAAAAATGCTCGGTAAATGTACCTTCGAAAAGGGAGAGCTTAGAGCAGTAAAAGCCTCGTTTTCGTTTGAATATTTTAATCTGCTTTCAAAGGTAAATGCAATCAAAATTGTATCTGCAAGCGGAAAGAGGGCTTTAACGGACAATGAAAGAAACAAGATTATCAGCCTTGCGTTCAGTAAAAATTGTATTACATACAAATCTCTGAGAAAAGAACTTGGGCTTTCAGACAGTGAGCATTTTAATATATCTTACGGTGAAAAGTCAGTAGAAGACACCGAAAAGAAAATGAAGTTTACATACCTCAACGCATATCACACATTCAAAAAAGCATACGGCGAATCTTTTACAAAGTGGAACACGGATAAGAAAAATGAACTTGCATATGCGCTCACGGTGTATAAGAACGACAGCAAAATTACAGCTCATCTTGCCGACAAAGGTTTTGATGATGCTGAAATAAGCATAGCGCTCACGTTGCCGAGCTTCAGTAAAACGGGTAATCTGTCTGTAAAGGCACTTGAGAAAATTATACCGTTTCTTGAGCAAGGTCAGCTTTATAACGAGGCTTGCCTTAGTGCGGGTTATAATTTCAAAGCTGACGAACAGTGCAAAGAAAAATTTCTCCCTGCAAATCCCGAAACAGCAGTTGAGTTGAAGGACTTGACAAATCCCGTAGTAAGACGCGCAGTATCGCAGACAATCAAGGTGATTAATGCGATTATCAGGGAGTTTGACGACAGCCCTGTTTTTGTCAATCTGGAGCTTGCAAGAGAACTTTCAAAGAATTTTAAAGACAGAAAGGATATTGAAAAATCGCAGAAAGATAATCAGGCGGCAAATGAGCGCATTATGGAAAGACTGCGAAATGAGTTTCACCGACCTAAGCCGACCGGACAAGATTTAATTAAGCTGAAATTATGGGAGGAACAGGACGGAATCTGTCCGTACTCCTTAAAGCCGATTAGTATTGATCGACTGTTTGAAATAGGTTATACCGACATTGACCACATTGTTCCTTACTCGATAAGCTTTGATGACACCTATAATAACAAGGTGCTTGTGCTGTCGTCGGAAAACAGACAAAAGGGTAACAGACTGCCTATGCAATATTTAAGCGAAGATAAAAAGGATTCGTTCTATCTTTGGGTGGATAATTCAAATCTTCGCAGCAGGAAAAAGAAAAATCTTCTCAAGGAAACGATTACTGATGACGACCTTTCAGGATTTAAAAAGCGAAATCTTCAGGACACGCAGTATATTTCAAGATTTCTGCTGAATTATTTAAAAAAATACCTTCAGCTTGCACCGAATACAAAAGACAGAAAGAATACTATCGTTGCCGTAAACGGAGCTACAACGGCTTATGTCCGCAAGCGCTGGGGAATTTCCAAAATACGTGAAAACGGCGACGTTCACCACGCTGTTGACGCTGTTGTAATCGCCTGTATCACTCAGGCTATGATAAAGCGCATTTCGGAATATTCAAAATACCACGAGAATGAATATATCAACAATAACGGTGAGTATTTTGATATTGATAAGAGAACAGGAGAGATGATAAATCGTTTTCCTACGCCGTATCCTTATTTGAGAGATGAAATTGATATTTTATGTTCAAATGACCCTTCAAGATATCTCCTTGAATCTCCGTTGCCGAATTACTCGGTAGGCGAGGACGTTAAGCCGATATTTGTGTCACGAATGCCAAAAAGAAAAATTACGGGAGCGGCTCATAAGGACACAATAAGAAAGCCTTATGAAATAGACGGAAAAAACTACGCTGTTTCAAAGGTCGCACTTACCTCGCTCAAATTAAAGGACGGAGAAATAGAAAACTATTTCAACCCGTCGAGTGATATTCTGCTCTATAATGCACTTCTTAAAAGATTAAAACAATTCAACGGTGACGCTAAAGCGGCATTCGCAGAAGAATTCAATAAGCCAAAGAGCGATGGAAGTAAAGGACCACGTGTAAAAAAGGTAAAGATAATCGAAAAATCAACATTGACTGTTCCCGTACACAATGGTACAGCTATAGCTGATAACGACTCAATGGTCAGAACAGACGTCTTTTATGTTGAAGGAGAGGGTTATTATCTTGTGCCGATTTATGTTGCCGATACGGTCAGAAAAATGTTACCGAATAAAGCGATTACCAGAGACCGTTCGTATTGTGATTGGAAAGTAATGGATGAAAAAGATTTTTTATTTTCACTTTATCCGAATGATTTAATACATATTGTGTCGAAAAAAGATATGAAGTTCTCTTTGGTAAACAAAGATGCTACGATTGCAAAAAATTACATCAGTAAAGACATTTTTGTTTATTTCAAGGGTACTGATATTTCAACAGCCTCAATAACGGCTATTAATCACGATAACACATATAAATTGCGTGGCTTAGGTGTAAAAAGCCTGCTTTCTATGGAAAAATGTCAGGTCGACGTTCTCGGCAACGTCACAAAATCAGGCAGAGAAAAGAGAATGGGGTTCAGATAAATGGGATATAGAGTTCTGTTTCTTGCAAATCCTATAAAGCTATCCGTAAAAAACGAACAATTGCTTATTAACAACGGAGAGATTACAAAAATTCCGCTCGAAGACATAGAATGTATTGCGTCTGACAGTCAACAGATAAATGTCAGCACATATCTTCTGATGAAATTCTCGGAGTATGCAATTACATTTTACGTGACTGATAAATGCCATCATCCCTGCGGAGTGTTTCTTCCCGTGAGCCGACACAGCAGGCATATGTCGGTGCTTAACGACCAGATAAATATGAGCCTTCCGACAAAAAAGCGTTTGTGGAAGCAGATTGTGATGCAGAAAATTGAAAATCAGGCGGCTGTTCTGAAATTGTGTAATATTGACGGCTGGCAGGAAATTGACAACATAAAGCTCAAAGTGCACTCGGGTGATACGAGCAATATGGAAGCGGTTGCTGCGTCAAAGTATTTTAAACTGCTTTTTGGAAAAACATTTTCAAGAAGTCAGGAAAATGCAATTAACGCCTGTCTGAATTACGGCTATGCAGTTTTGCGGAGCACAATTGAAAAATATCTTATTGTTTACGGATATGAGCCGTCAATAGGAATTTTTCATAAGAGTACTTTGAATAATTTCAATCTTGCAGACGATATTATCGAGTCTTACCGTCCGTTGGTAGATTTATTTGTAAGATATAATGCGCTTGATGATGAAGAACTTTCTACAAGCAGAAAAGCACAGATTGTCAATCTGTTGAATGCAGATGTAATTATTGACGGAAAGCTTTTTGCCTGTGCAAAAGCGATTGATAATACCGTTCAAAGCCTTACAAGCTTTATTTCCGGTAGGAGAAACGATTTGCTTTTGCCCCAGATAATGGATTTGGAACAACACAAGTATGAATAAGTTTATGAGAATGATAGTCTTTTTTGATTTGCCCGTTAAAACGAAAACACAGCGCAGAGTGGCAGCGCAGTTTAGAAAATTTTTAGTTAAAGACGGTTATTTTATGGTGCAGTACTCTGTCTATTGCAGAATCTGTAACGGTTATGATGATGTTGAAAAGCATAAAATCAGAATACGAAACAATAAACCCGATAACGGCTCTGTCAGACTGCTCGTCATAACAGAAAAACAGTACGAAAAAATGGAGCTGATTATCGGAAACCTTGTAACAGAAGAGGAACACGCCGTATTTGAACAGCTTTCAATTTTCTGAAAAATGAAAAATTTATGTTTTTTATCTATGATATTAACAATTATCAGAATACAAAAATCCCCATAAACATAGTGTTTATGGGGATTTTTGCGTTCCTATTATACCATACCAAGAATAATTAGGGAACTACAACCAATAACAAAGCTGTCTGTATCGGTGTAGATTATACCATACCAAGAATAATTAGGGAACTACAACAAGTTATAAGTCAAGGGTGAAATCGCCGCAATTATACCATACCAAGAATAATTAGGGAACTACAACATCCAAAGGTAGCGGCAAGCCACGCCTTTTATTATACCATACCAAGAATAATTAGGGAACTACAACAAAGGTCAGTGGAAAGATTTCCACGCTTGAATTATACCATACCAAGAATAATTAGGGAACTACAACAACAATGCTCGTAACACCTTTGTCGGAATTATTATACCATACCAAGAATAATTAGGGAACTACAACTGCAAAGGGCGAAAAAGGCGACAAGGGTGAATTATACCATACCAAGAATAATTAGGGAACTACAACATAATTATGTTGTTAAATTTACAACATACAATTATACCATACCAAGAATAATTAGGGAACTACAACCTTAAAGCCTGCGAACAAGGCTGACGGAACATTATACCATACCAAGAATAATTAGGGAACTACAACACGTAAAAGGATTAATTTCGTCAAGTCAGGATTATACCATACCAAGAATAATTAGGGAACTACAACCCGTAGATGTCTGCACGGTTTTGTTGTATTATTATACCATACCAAGAATAATTAGGGAACTACAACTAATAGCCTCTATACTTATGTATAACATTGATTATACCATACCAAGAATAATTAGGGAACTACAACGTGCGGTATGTATCTACCGTTGTCTCGCGCATTATACCATACCAAGAATAATTAGGGAACTACAACATTTCTTCCTGCAGTTTGGTAATGCGCTTGATTATACCATACCAAGAATAATTAGGGAACTACAACAAGTTTTTTCATCTTCAAAAACTCTTCCTAATTATACCATACCAAGAATAATTAGGGAACTACAACGCCTTGCGTTTGCAAAGTTTATTTGGTAGGATTATACCATACCAAGAATAATTAGGGAACTACAACTAAATGAGGGTTCTCTTACACTTGAAGTTGATTATACCATACCAAGAATAATTAGGGAACTACAACTGTTGTTTACTTGCTTTACCTTAAAAACATATTATACCATACCAAGAATAATTAGGGAACTACAACTCTTTATAAGCATACCTCACCTTATACAGCATTATACCATACCAAGAATAATTAGGGAACTACAACACAAAGTCAAAGTTTTCGCCTGTATGACCGATTATACCATACCAAGAATAATTAGGGAACTACAACCGTGCAACCCCGTCATATCCGCCGCAAGGCATTATACCATACCAAGAATAATTAGGGAACTACAACTAGCTCACACGCTTTTTTTACTACAATAAAATTATACCATACCAAGAATAATTAGGGAACTACAACAAAATCGGACGGTAAAATCATCGGTAACGCATTATACCATACCAAGAATAA
>CACXFS010000020.1 GCA_902766885.1 uncultured Ruminococcus sp.
AAAATTAACTTAAAATAAGAAGAATGCCCCGAACACGATTTGCGTGTCGAGGCACTCGACTGGTGGAAGTGGGGGGAGTCGAACCCCTTTATGTAATATTTTAATTCAATCCGATAAATAAGCTAAAACATTAAAAAATGGCTTGTTTATCGGATTTTTTTGCATTTTGATTATTATTTTATAATTCAATTTTTTACACTTAAAATTAATATTTTTTAAATAAATGCAACACAAATGCAACACGAAATTTTAAATTCAAGCAGGTCATAATTGACCTGTTTATTTTTTTGCAAAAAAAGAAAAAAAGCAAGGATAAACCTTGCTCTCTTCCTATTTTACATTTTTGCAAATATAAAATTAATAGTATTTCAATCCACAGGTAAAGCGCAGTGCCTTACCTGACAAACTCATTATATATCAGTTGTAATAAAAAGTCAATATTTTTTGAAAAAAATTAAAAAAATTTTAAAAAAGGTATTGACAATATATATCTAAAGGTGTATAATATAGACACAATAAAGAAAGGCGAAAGCCAAATGAAAGGTGATTAACAATGACGAAACTTGAAAAACTTGAAAAAATCTTAACTAAATACGGTATGAATTTTGATGATTTAAGCAACTTGAACGAATGGCAAATGAAAGCTATTGAAGCAGAATATCACGATATATACGGCGAAAATATAAGCATTAGTTTTTATTTTTAACGCAGAGTGACACGGCGCAAGCCGTGGTAATGCGGCGGCACGGTCACAAGCCCGTTGCGAGATTAAAAAAAAGAAATTCTAAACAACAGAAAGGAAAATCATTATGAAAGACTATAAAATCAACGTATTAAACGAGATGATTAATTTATCAAAAGATTATCATGCAGTTAAAATTCAGACTGCCGCAAAGAATATCGGTATCAATCATCTTAAAACGCAGGAAGTCCACGAAATCCTCAACGCTTTTGTTAAAGCAAGACCTGATTTTAAAATCTATCAGCTTGCAGACAATCCTCTTGATTCTCTCTTTGTTTCAGCTTTTGTCAGCGATAATGAGAGCATTCCCGTAGTTTAATAAGGAGGCTAATTATGAAATTATCATACGAGTGTGACGAGCTTATCGAAGAAATTAAAAAAGATATAGCCGAGTTTGGAACTACAGACAAGGCTTATGCGATTTTTAAGGAAATTCGGGGAGCGACGTTTTTAGTGAATTACTTGCTTGATGAAGAAACTGTTCCGACATCTGAAGAACTTAAAGGCGGCTATGCTCAACTTATGACACTTCAAGAAATTCTTGATTTTCTCGAGAAACAAAATCAAATCATTTAATTAAACCTCCCCGAGAATAAAAAATCGGGGAATATTAAAATAGGAGGCATATTGATGAGCAATTTAAAGCAATACAGAGAGCAAGCTGGATTAAGTCAAAGTCAGCTTGCTCAGATATCGGGCGTTAATGTCCGAATGATACAGCACTATGAGCAGGGCTTTAAAGATATAAACAAAGCGAGCGCAATCACTGTTTATAAGCTTGCAAAAGCATTAAACATTGGAACCGAGGATTTAATTGAAATGGATAAAATATGACTATAAAGAGGATAAAATATCCCTATACTTTATATACCTATAGGTGTATAATATAATCAAGATAAGAGATAAAAAAAGAAAGAGGTTATCGATTATGGCTAAATATGACGTTAAATTTTCTTGCGGACACACCCACACAATAGAGCTTTACGGACCGACAGCAGACAGAGAACGCAAAATTAAATATCTCGAAGAATGTGGTATCTGCCCCGAGTGTAGAGAGGCTGAAAAAGCTGTTGATTGCGAAGAAGTTGAAATGCACTATAGTGAATATAAAAATAACTACAGTGACTGCAAAACAAAGGCTAACAGCTATAATAAAAAGACAAAGACAATAATTGTTTATGTGCCTAAAAAAGCTGAAGAAGAGATTGTTGAAGAAAATACAGAAAAATCTGAAATCAGCTTAGAGGACGTAGCAATTAAAGAAATGTGCAAGGTGGCTGGAAAAACAGCAAATGAAGATTTTGCAATTAAATGCAAAAGTCAGTTATCAAAGCCATTTAGCGAGAGTTTAAAAAACTTTGAAAAAAGCTCAAAAAATGCCGCACCTGACAAGATTAAAAAAGGCAAAGAAATCCTTGAAATAATTAAATCATATAAAAAGTCCATCGGAGAAGAAATTTAAAATACGCCCTGGCCATCCGGGACGAAACATAAAAAAATATAAAGGAGTAATAAAAATGAAATCAATTAAAATTAAAGTTTGCTATGACAGCAAAAGAAGTCCATCAGTTGTTATAAAACGTATGCCTAACGGATTATGTTATCAAGATGGCGTTGTCGAAATACCCGAAAAATTAGAAATTGCGGAGAGCATGACGGGCGAAATGCTCGTAGGCTACGAAGAAAATTATTATCCGCTTGAGGATTTACTATTTTTTAGCGATAAAACCGAGATGGTCTATCTGAGGACTCCTTGGGACGATAATAACAGTTTGGGATATATACCGTTAAAGACAAAGCTTGATGATGGCACTTATTTTAGTTAATAAAAAACTCCCCGGGGATAACCTCGGGGAGAATTTTTTTGAAATTATGTGTTTGAGTTGTTCGGAAATTCCGAACGGCTTTTTTATTTTAGTGTCAGCCTGCCTGTTCTTTATTTTTAACAGTATCATAAATGCGATTTTGAGCTACCTCAAAATAATGCTCGTCAAGCTCCATACCGATAAAGTTACGGTTAGTGTTGACACAAGCAACGCCGGTTGAGCCTGAACCCATACAGTTGTCAAGGACGGTGTCGCCCTCAAGTGTGTAGGTTTTTATGAGATATTCAAGGAGTGGAACTGGTTTTTGTGAGGGGTGAAATCCTTTTTCAATTTTATATTTTACAATAGACCTCGGGAAATTTTCGCCTGTAGAATAATGTTCTTTTTCTATAGGGCTATGAAAGACTTCGTTATTTGTTTTTTTACGACTCTTTTTATTATGATAAACAACCCCTTGCGGATTATATTTCATAGGAATTTTCGAGCCGTTAGAACAACCACCTTTGGAAAATACAGAAATAATTTCAAAATTTTTCAACGGTCTGAATTTGCAATCTAAAAAGCCAAATGTACTTAATTTATCCCATATTAAGTCATACTTAAATATTTTTAAATTGCTATGGCGTAATTCGGTCGAAAACGGCTCTGTACCAAATAGACATATAGCACCGTTGTCTTTAATTATCCTATTATAATTTTCCCACAGAGATTTAAAAGGTATTATAGTATCCCACCTGCAGGCAGTTTTACCATACGGCAAATCGCAAAGTATCATATCAACCGACTTATCGGGGATATTTTTCATCAGCTCCAGACAATCGCCTTGTTGTAAATCTATCATAATACACTTCCTTTTTTTAAAATTATGCAGGTTATTTTTTTAATCAAGTGTAATCTGCAATTTGTCTATTGACTTGCCGAACGCACCTGCGTAGCCGTCCATTGTCTTGCTGACGTTAGTGTCAAGCTGGTAATCGTAATATGAGGTTGAGCCGATAGGACTTGTCCTGTACTTTGCCTCGTATACTTTACCTGCATTGCGCAAATCGCTCGGCGTAGTATAGTAAACTCTTACTGTGTCAATCTCGTTGCCGTTGCCTGCGTATTTGCTTGTGTCGGTTGTGCTGTAGCCTGTAATTTTACCGAGCCACTTGCCATTTTTTGTGTGAGCCTGATACCATACCGAGCCTTTTGTCGCTTTAACTGCAAAAGCAACAATCGGGTCGTTCTCAATGCCTGCGTAGTCGTTAAGATTTTTGACCTCAGGGAGCCAACCTTTGTTTTTTGTCTTAACTCTGTAAATGATGTCAGGTTTTGTAACGCTTGCCGTAGAGCTTGATACAACATAATCGGGGCGAGCTACACCGGAGATTACACTTGCTGAGCGTGTCCTGCGCATTACCTCGCCGTTTGACGTTGAGCCTGTATTACCCTCAATTGTGGTATAAGTACCGTCAGCGTTGCATTTCTCGATGATGCCAACGTGGTCGAGAGTGTATGTAATCGGGACGGATTCGGAACGATTGTTGCTCCAATGAAAAAATACGACATCACCCGGCTTAAATCCGCTTGTTTTAAATCTGTTACGAGTGTAAAAAGCGTTGCCGAGTACTCCGCACCCTGCTGTTTTGACATAGAGCATATCAGCCGCACCAGCCTGATTAAACAGCCACCATATAAAAGCGGCGCACCAGTCATAGCAAGAGCCTGATACATCTGTGCCGTAAAAAGCCTTATTGTACTTGCAACGCTTAATATCTGTAGCTTTCGTGCCGATTTCTTTCCTTGCGATTTCAAGGATTTTTTCTGCTGTGACTTTTGACATAATTTTAAACCTCGCTTTCGCAAATAATTTTCTTGTTTTCAAACTTCTTGTATGCGTCAAGATACATTTCGTTTTTATCGCCGTTATAAGTACACTCGTAATACATACCGTCGGGCAAGGTTGTACTTATAAGAGCTTTGTAGTTCTGCAAGGTTTTGCACGACCAAACGACAAAAACCTCAAAATCGGGAGTTGCTTCCGATTTATCAAGGTGTTCACGTACATACTTGTCTATTTCAAGTCTTGCAAAATCTAAAAAGTTAGTCATAATAAAAATCCTTTCTGTTAAATTTTCTTCTTGATTTCTGCGGTAAGCTTCTTAATGAAGTTGTCGCCTGCAATACCATTCTGGTCATAGTCCCACTTTTTGAGCAAGCCGTTGACTGCCTTTTCTGTGCCGTCGCCAAATGCTCCGTTTTCATCAACGCCCTGATTGTGGATTTTTAATGTTTTAGCGAGCAGGAGTAACTCCTTGATTGCAAGCACTCCGTCCGAGGTCTGACCTTTCTTGTAACCCTGTGAATCAAGCACTTTTGCACCTGATTTATAGGTTACGCCGAAATAAGAGCAGAGTCCCTTACAGATAGCTTCGCCGATATTAGTGGTATTATTGCAAATCCAATCCGAGCCTGTCTTTGTATCGTGGAATTCAACCTCAACGTAAATCGTCAGCGCATTAGGCACGTTGATTTCGTAAAGGTCTGTTTTATACGTCAAACTATCGGCTGTACCGGGCGAAATCGGACCGAGTGCATTGAGCACCGCCTGTCCTGCGTTTTTTCTTGCACTGTCGAGCACGAATATTCTTGTTCCGCCTGTAATCTTGCCGTTGCAGGCGTTTGTGTGAATAGGCATATGAATATCAGCCTTGAAGTTATCGGACTCATTGCAACGATTCTGCATACTGTCGCCCGACTTTCCGACCTTTACCTCAAATCCACAGCGTTTGAGTGCCGTTGCCGTTGCGCTTGCGATTTTATCGCACTGTGCCATTTCGTTTGTGTTGCCCGTTGCGTAAGTATTGCTGTACTGATTTGACGGACTTAAATAGATTTTCTTTGACATAATTAAACCTCGCTTTCTGATACTTCGGGCAAGCCTGCAGCGCTTGTCAGTACTGACAAAATTCCTGCAAGCAGACTTGCAGAGCCTACTGCAATCCAGTTTACGTCTGACATTACGGCTGATACACCGATTGTCGCAATTGCCGTCTGTGCTACGGTCTTAATTGCTCTGACTGCTGTAGCTTTCGCCCACTGTTTTGTAAAAATCTTTTTCATAGTAATTTCGTCCTTTCTTTATTTATGATATTCTTCAAGGTCTTCAATTCTGTGATTAGCTACCTTGATTTCTTCGTCGATTACAGCGGTATGCTGTTCGAGCTTGTATGTACGCTCAATAAGATTATTATGCTTGTCAACCTTTTTCTCGAGCTGTTCGATACGATAATTTGACAATTTAGTATTTATAAAAATACCTGCAAACGTACCGAGCGCAGAGCCTGCAAGCGTGATGAGCGATACTATAATTTCTGTTGCCACTTTTTTTACACCTCGCTTTCTATGGGTTCGGGGAGCGGAGTATTACGGTCGATAGCCTTGTAATTTTCGGGGTTGTCCTCTTTGCCTAAAAACATAAACTCTGCTCTGTCTGTCTCGGTTGCAACGTCTGTTATGACATTGTTTTCGGTGTCAAGCGGAGTTAAAAGCCTTACTCCGCTGATAAATGGTATTACCTGTAAGCCGTCCATATTTTAGCCTCCTTATGCTAATGTCCAATTCTTATTTGTTGCTATTGCAATTTGTTCATCTGTTAGTTTCTCAACGTTTTTAGGTCCTATAGTCAACACTAATGCGGTCTGTCCTGTTCTATCGGCAAGTGCTTCAAATACTTTTACCCATTTTTCTGCGGTTTGAATAAATTTTGAAGCGTTAATTGCTACATCAAAGCCATTACCAACTTCTAACGTGCAAGTTTCATCATTGCTTCTAAGTCCTGACATGTTATTGCTTACATTATAACAACCTGCACTTGTAATAGTTGAAGATAAGTAAATATAAGCATTTTCTTTAAATATACAGCCACCATAGTTAAAATAGTCGCTTGATGGAAGAGCGGTAATACCTTCTTCAAAAATTAACTTTCCTCCTAGAAAACTATTAGGAAGGCTTTGTACAGTCATACTTGGTTTTACGACAAAATCACTTTCTATTTTATAAACACTATAAAAAGCAAGTGGTTTTATACTTGTTACACTGTCCGGTATTGTTATACTTGTTAAGCTTGAGCAATTCTGAAATGCTGCTTTACCTATACTTGTTACACTGTTTGGGATTATTACACTTGTTAATCTTGTGCAGTAACTAAATGCATAATCACCGATACTTGTAACACTGTTTGGAATAACAAATTCAGTCATATCACGTTGAATTAAACTGATTAATGCGGTATCATCACCGCTTGTAATATCAGCTACTTTATTGATAAGAGAGGTTGTAGTTTCATCAGCCGTTGCCGTAACGCCTTTACTTGTCAGCATATCAGCAAGCTTTGCGTTAAGCTGTAAAAGCCTTTGTTTACTTTGCAACAACGCTGTCACCTCCCAGAATAGCCATTAATGAGCTGTCATACTCGTTAATAACGATGTTTGCAATCTCTGTTTTATCTGTGTCAGTTAAAACGTAGTCATTACCGTCTGAACCTGTCGCTCCTGTATCACCCTTGTCGCCTTTTTTGCCCTTTGCACCGACAACAGCACCCACATTAGCCGTTGAGCCGTCAGAGTATGTCAGTACAAGCTCGCCGTTTGCGTTTATTTCGGTGCTTGTAATTCCTCTGCCGTCTGCTCCGTCCTTACCGTCAATGCCATTCTCGCCGTCAATTCCGTCTTTTCCGTTGATACCGTCTTTACCATCTGCACCCTTTTCGCCTTTCAGACTTTCGAGCCATTCTTCAACCGTTCCCTCAAAACCGTTTTCAATGGCAATTTCATAGGCGGATTTGCCTTGTGATGTTTCGATACCCTCGGCAATGATTTTATTAACTTCTGCAATTTTGCTTTCAAGCAGAGTAAATTCGTCCTTGCTTTCGATTTCGGCAGTTTCGGGACTTGGATAAACCTTAAAATCCACTCCAAAAAACTTTAACGTACCAGTTTCAAAATAAACCTCAATGTGTCCTTTTAAGTCGCCCCTTGCCGTAGTCATTTGCAGACTTAGCGGCAAGAGGATTTTATTGTCCTTGATTTCGCAGGCGTTGCCGATAATCTTTCCGTCCGATTTTGTGCCGACATAAGCGGCGCCTGTGCAGTCGGACAGGTCAATCGGGATGTTTCCGTTTAAAGGCTTAAACCTAAACACCTTAACTCCGTGCTCATAGCCTGTTACTTTTTCGCACTTGTAATTATCTTTAGTACAATCAATTGTTAAATCTCTGTAAACTACAGACATACTTTACACCCCCCTATACATCGTAAGGTTACCGCCCTGATACTCCGTGCCGATAAAGGTTCTACCGTCCTCGGTTGACAAAACACTGCATACTTTTGTCGCTCCTGTGTCAAGATTGCCTAAGAACTTAGGTTCGGCAGGGTTAGCCAAAGACCAAACCGATATGCCTTTATCAAACATATCCATTACAAGATGATTTTTTGTTATTGCAACACTTTGCGGTGACGGCTCACCGCCAACATTAGCTGTCCTGCTCTCATTAGGGATTTTATAAAAATTGACTTTAACTCGGTTTATATCTGATACATCTACGACGGCTACACCCTGCATTGTATTGTTAAAATCAGTCATACGCGCAGGGTGAGGAGCAACTGAACAATATATGTATGGATATTTACAAACAAGTCCCATTGCATGCAGATAGGCAGTATCACCGTGTTGCCATAACTCCCTTAAATCACCGGAGTAAACACAAATAGGGTATGTCGGGTCGTTTAAATTATAAATTTTAAGCAAGTGACGGTCATAACCTGCTATCGCAAGATAAACCGTTGTACCATCCGTGTAAAAAGCAGGCTGCTGAAACTCTGTATTATCTGTTGCAGACTGCGCTCTGTTATCGCATTTATATAATAACGTCGGATTCTCGGGAGTTGTTGATATGTCGTATAAAAGCCAACCGCCAAGCTGTTGAGTAACGCATAGATATTTATTGTTGTACGTTGCCGCATTATGTGATTTGCCGTAATATCTTGTGCCTCTTCCGTCACCGGGGTCGTAAGGCTCACGAGGATATACAATTGGTGAGTAATTCGATAGCGAAAAATCAGATAGATTGATTATGTCCAAATAACCACCTACATCTTCATCACTAAACGACGTTCCTGTTCCGCCTTTCGTGTCACGGTAAGGAACATATAAGTAGCCATTTCCTACCGCCATACCTCTCGGATATGTTTTAGCGTGTCCGCCGATTGTTTTAATATTTTCAGGAGCAGATTCAATTCCAATGTCGCACTTTGTTACTGCTCTATTAGTTGCGTGGCAATTATATAAATATCGTCCGTCAACATATAAAGCTCTTGTGTTATCGCCATCGGGGAGTAACATACATTGTGGTAATGTATTTACTGTTTCCTGTAATTTTGTTTTTACATCATCTGCAAGTTTGTCAAATGTAACTGCTTTGTCTGCGATATTATCAGTTCCAACTGCTCCTGCGGTATTGTCCAATTTGTTATTTAAGGCAATTTTAACTGGTGTATCATAAACAATAGCTGACAACTTATATACAGATAGTGGAATAGCCGTACTACCTGTTATATAAGAGTTAATGCCTGCATATTTTGCTCCAACGGGTACGGTTATTTCCTCGTCAATATAATCAGTTGAAATAGCCCCATACCCATCTAAAAAGGTATAACTTTCGCCTTGCGCCGTTCCCTCAACGTAAGCATAGTCAGAGTAAAAAGTAACAAGATAAGGGGATGCAGAACTTGTTCGTGCGGAAACTTTAAGCTTGTCGCCACCCGTAACAGGAATTAATGCACCGCTGTATTTATCTGAAATAATTTTTTTACCTGTACTATTAAAGAAAAACCCCCCTGTTTTCGCTGTGTCAACTAAAGCGTTTACCCAATTTTGAGTAGCTGTCATATATAACATATCTTTAACATCATTGTTGAGCTTTTCTTCTGTAACTGTTTCATTTTGCAGATGGTTTGTACTAATCTGATTTTGTGCAATGTTTGTGCTACGTACGGCGTCCGGCGCAAGCTTAAGCGCAGTAATTGCACCAGTAGCAATTTTATCAGATGTTACCGCCTTGTTTGCAATATTGTCGGTTGTTACAGCGCCCGACGCATTGTCAAGCTTGCCTGATAAAGCCTCGTCAACCTCGTTATAATCATAATAAAACTCATTAAGATAATTGATTGACGGATAATTAGCGTTCTCGTCTGTGATTTTGCTTCTATCCGCAACCTTATTACCGATATTTTCACCGTCGGTTATGCCGTAGCCTGCAAGGGTTGTTGCTTTATCAGGCTTTTTGTTAAGAGCCGTATCGACCTCTGTTTTTGTATAAACACTATCTTTTTCTGCTTTTTTCGCAAGTGCAGTGTCTGTTTCGGTTTTATTGTCCTTAACAGTTTTCTCTACAGCTGTCACACCGTCGGTTGCCGCCGCTATGCCGTCCTCAATATGATTAAGCGTTGCGGCGTTCAGTGCAGGAGGACTGCCGTTTACAAAATTAAGTTTTTCATACTGTGTCACTTTCAATTTCATCCTTTCCGATAAATTCTGTTCCTTGCGCTTTCAGCGTAACACGCATACCGTTTATGCCTTTTATTGTCCGCTCAAAAACAAAGCTTTCGACTGTTTCCGTGTCATCATAGCCAGTTTTGATTTTTACCTTATCGCCAGGTTCAAGCCACCACCGAGCGAAAACGTCGGCGGAAAACGGACGGTAAGAGTACAAATCATAAAATATGTAGTTTTTTATTGTGCCGCTGTTATTCTGAAAAAAAGCACTAACAAACTCGCTTACATCACTGCAACAGCTTGTAATGATGTTATCCGAAACATACCAGCTTTGTCGGTCAGTCGAAAAGCCATAATCGTAATTTTGGTCTTTATTATATTTAAACCTTATTCGGTTAATCGGACGTGTTGTGTATTCCTCAAAGCTCAAATCCGCATATGCGATAATTTCTTCGTCAACAGGCTTTTTCTCGGTTGATGAAGCCGTATTAGCTTGCTTGTATAATGTCGTCAGTTTCAATTTGCCTGTAGGTGACATTATAGCAAAGCAAGCGTTAAGCTCGCAGTAAGCTTTGAGCAAATCGGTTACAACCATATTGTCCTTGACAACGCTTTTAACAGTGTCATAGTCCATTTTTAAAATTTTTAAGTCATTAAAGCCTAAAGGAATTTCATCGTAACTAATATCGCTGTTTGTGAGTGATTCAAAATGACTGAGCGTTGTAAAAGCAAGATTTCTTAATGTAGCGTCTTTTTTAGTGACAGTATATTGCACATATCCTAAAAACCAAGTAGCGCATTTAGTCTGCGACATCAGGTACATCTCGTCATAGGCAATTATTTCCTTAACCGACCTGTTTTTTTGACGAAGTGAGCTGTCAATCGTTCCGCTGAATATCTGCGTTTCTATTGTAGCTTTCTGCGGACCCGGGAATAAATCGTCTGACGGATAGAGCGTATCGGACGGAAACAGTTCGCCTGTAGAATAAGTCTGCCTGATAAAGACGTTAATCCTCTTGTTATTGAGTGCCTGCTCAATTCCGACAACCTGAATTGTAAGCTGTCCTGCGATGCAACCGCCGAGAACAAACTCCTTTTCATCGCAGATAGAGTGCTTCAATTCAAAACTTTCAGCAATAATATTACTGCTCCCTATTTCGCTTATTTCGCCCTCTACGGCGTTTGGAAAACGAATGATAATTTCCCTGTGTATGCTGTTTTCGAGCAACAGGGGCTTTATTTCGTTAGGTATTGATAACATATAAAGCCCCCTAATACTCGATAAGCTCAACAGATATAGGATTGTATCTGATGTCCGTTTCATCAGCGTCTATGACCTGATATTCAATATCGGGGATATAGAAATAAGAGGTCTTATAGTTGTTGATTTCGTCGTCCCAGAACGTTACAAGGCACTTTCTCTGCACCTCGTTTTCAATGCTGAGATTGATAATATTCTGAAAAGCAATCTTTTCATTTAAATGCAGAATGTGAGTTGAAAACTTAATGCTTGTCTTGCCGTTCGGGAGCGTTGAACGCTGTAAATAGCCTGTGTTGTCACGTTCCGCACTGCTTTCAAGCCTTTGGTCGGGAGTTGAAGAATACTCGGTAAAATAGCCGTTCGGCATTATTTTGTTGCCGAATTTCAGCAGATAGCCTTTGTAGTTGTTCGCCATCAATGCACCTCGTTTCTAAAAATGGGTATAAAAACAGCGCACACTCCGAAGAATGTACGCTTTATAAAAATTTTTGCAAAACTACAGCCACCCCGTTTGGAGGTGGCTGTAAATTTAGTTATTAAGCTCGTAGTATTTAATATCAATTTTTGGAAGTGAAACATTATTTCCTAAAACAGTTTCGTATGTATAATTTCCGTCACAAGTGCCCCAGAAAGTAATAACATCATCTTCAAGGAGTTTGTCCTCACCATCGGGAATTTCCACTGTAGCAAAAATTGTGTCAGTCCACATTACATCATCAATGTATTCAAACTCTTCTTTTGTAATATTGATTCTTAAATCAACCGTATCACCCCAAGCAGATTCCTGCACCTGAATGATTTCACCCGTGAGCTTGTAATTATTGCCTTTGTATTTATCGGGATTTCTTGATAAAGTCTTAAAGTCAATAGTATCGCAACTGTCTTTAAACTCTTTTTCAACTTTCTTCGGGTCCTCAGTAGGCTTTTCGGTGGTCGGCTCAACCGTAGTCGGTTCTTCCGTTGTAACTTCTTCTGCCGTAGTTTCAACAACTGTTGCGGCTGTCTGCGTTTTGCCTTTTTTATCGGTATTTTTTTCATTTGAAATACCTATGGCAAATACCACTACAAAAGCAACAACTATAATCACCCAGAACCACCATTGCTTGTAAATCTTCTTTTTAGGATGCTGTGGACTTCCAAAATTCGGTTGCATAGGCGCAGATTGAGGTGCAGAAACTGGCGTTTTCTGATGTTCAACTGGAGCGCCGCAACCGTCACAAAACTTTGCGCTCTCTTTTAATTCGTTTCCACAATGTTGACATTTCATAAAAATCTCTCCTTTATTGTTACATAAAATAACTTTACAAACATAATACAACATTATTTGTAAAAAGTCAACAATATATAACAATTATAGATTAATTATTTATGCAAAAGCCGATTTACCGTTGTGACGTTTCTTGTATAGCTCGTTTTGCTTTACAATTTCATCGAAGATTTCAGAGCCATTGATTTTAGCAACAAACTCATAATGATTACCGCCGTTATTGCGGAAGATTACGAACATCTCATAAATGCGTTTAAGGTAGTCAAGCATTTGCTTTAAGATTACAACGTCCTCACCGCTTGAAGTTTTAATCATAGACTGCAATTTTGACAACGGAGAAATGACCTCGGGGTCGCCTGTGTTAGCTCCTGCGTTATCGCCTACAACCGCAAGTGTGGGAGCTTTAACGATTGCGCCTTTGGCAAACTTGGGAATAAGCGTAGGCTCAGCAGGCATACTAAAGTGCCAATCCTGACCAAATATATCGCCGAGTGCTCCTGCTATTCCACCTATTCCGTTTACAATACCTGACACAACATTGTAAACTCCTGTCCAGATACAATTTAAGGCATCTATAATGAGATTTATAATGCCTTTTAAAATAGACCAAATACCTTCCCAGATACCTTTGAAAAAGTCCTTAATGCCATTCCAAGCCTTTTCCCAATTACCCGAAAAGACGCCTGTTACAAAGTCAAGCAATCCTCCGAGCGCTTCAAGCAAGCCGCTTACAAATCCACCTATTGTTGTAAAAACGGTATCAAAAACGCCTTTTACTGCGTTAAAGATATTTGTTATAATCGGACTCCAGAAATCAACTATGTAATTAACAAGAGGCGAAAGGAAATTGTTCCATACAGTAGATATACAATCGCACCATTTGCCGAAGAAATTTACTATACCGTCAAAAACAGGACTTAACCAGTTATTCCACGCTGACTGAACAATACTTACGATAAAATCCCAAGCAGGCTTTATCCATTCATTATAGACATTCATAAATGTTGTTCCGATATTCGTAAACATATCGCAAATATTCTGGAAAATTCCAGCACCGTCGCCATTCCACCAATTCGAAATAGTCGTTCCAATATCTGAAAAAATATCGCCGATTAGATTCATAACATCAGCAAATTGAAGCTGAATATTATCATAAAAAAGACCGATTTCCGCACTACTATTTTCAACCCAGTCAGTAAGTGACTGCGTTGCAATTTCAAAACCGTCCGAAATCACCGTTCCTACACCGATTCCAAAATCTGAAAATCCGCTTAGTAAATTTGAAATTGCTGTTTCCATTGTCGGTCGCATTCGGTCAACAGAATTTCCTATTATATCAAACCAACCGTCAAAAAACGTTGATAGATTATCAAAGCCTTTCGAAATGCTGTTGTAATAATTTTCGATAAACTTATTGATTCTGTTTCCGTCTTTTTCAAGCCACTTTGAAATACCGCCTGTTAAAGTCTGAAAGGACTTTCCTGCAACCTTTACAACACCGCCTACATACGAGCCAACTGCACCGAGTGCTGATTTTCCTGCTTTTGCAACGCCCTGAACATATGTTTTTACAATAGGTACGGCTTTTTCAAAAATCTTCTTGCAGTTTTCGCTGATTGAACTCCAATCAACGGAATTAATGCCTTTCTGCACTTTTTCAATAAAGTCTTTAAATCCGCTTTTCTCATACATTTTGTTAAATGCATTCTCAAGAGAATTGATTAGTCCTTTTCCTGCATTTTGCGTTGAACTTGAAGAAGCTCCCTGCCCTATTCCGCTTGAAATAGAAGAACCCGTTGTGTTACTATCAGAATTTGAACTATTGCTATTGGATAGAACATTTAACTTATCGAATCCTGCGAGTGAACCTTTTGCTTTTTCAGAACTATCTTCAACACTCTGAATTTCTTCACTTGCTTTCTCGGCATCGTCGGCAACTGTTGAAATTCCGCTTGTAACAGCTGAATTGCTTTCGCCAAAAATGCTTATTGTAAATTCCTCGAATTTCTTTGCCAAGACTGCAAGTTTCTGAACTGCCTTATCAATATAAGTCAATAGCGGAACAAAGATATTATTCAAAGCTCTACCGAGTGTTTCTTTTATATCTCCGAAATTGTTTTTTATCTGTTGAAGTTTTCCGGCAGGTGTGCTTGCAATAGCCTTGTTCATCTCGCCTACATTATCGGTGATTACCTGTGCGAGCATTGCGGCTCTTTCCTGCTCATTTCCGTATTTCAGGACTTTTTCCTGTGCTTCGTCAAACGTAATGCCCACACGAGTTAAAGCCGAGGTCTGCCCCTGCATAACCTTGCCCATAAGGTTGCCGATATTGACCATAGAACCGCTTGAAACATTAACGCCGTTCTGCTGTACGGCAAGATTATTCATTGCAGGAATAAGCTCTTTTAAGGCTTCATCAGTCTTTAAAAACGTAGCCAACTGCTGTGCGCCTGCGAGCTGAACTTCGTCACCTACAACGCCGAGCTGTTGCTGTGCGCTTGCATAGTCCTTGATTTTCTGAATACTCTTGTCGGTAGCCTGCATACGCTGTTTCATTATAGTTGTCAGCTTCGTTTCGGCTTCAGTCTGGATATTTGCAAGATTAATGCATTCTTCGCCAAATCTTTTTACCATCGCAACGGAAAAAGCCGCCGCAACAGCCGCACCGATTTTCTTAAACGAAGCCGCCATTTTCTGACTTGCCGAATTTGCCTGATTCTGCACGTTGCTCAACTGCTTGCGAAAATTAGTGCCGTTAAGCACCATATCAAGGCTGATTTGTCCGACTGATGTACTCATAAATATTCCTCCTTTCCCCTGAAATTTTTACATTGAAGCAAAGATATTCTGAAACTGTTTTATAATTTCGTCCATTTCAGCGGCGGTGTATTTCTTTACATTGCGTGACCGCCACTTGTTTCGTATTCGGTGCTGTGCTGACGTGAAGTGCTTTAAAACGTCCTCATCATCTTCAAGGCGGATTTGTACCGTCCTTGCAAGCGGCGTGTCGGGTCCTAAGCCCGAAAGCAAAGAGCGGAACTCAGTCCACGTCATAGACTGAAAATCTGTAGAGTAAATGCTGACCCCATAGCTTGATTTAAAAGACGAAACGATTAAATCGAAATCGTCTATTAAGTCGTAGCCGGGGTCGTCGTTTCCCCCTCGGGTTCCTCGTTATCGTTGATAACAGCCTGTGCCGCATTAACAACGAGCGTTGAGAAGTCCTCAAAACTTAACTTCAAGCTGTCGATTTTCTGCTGATTTTCTTCGTCAAAGAGCAGATTATAAATGTCAAGAACATTTTTAACGCTCATACCTTTGCCGTCATTGTCAAAGAGTGCAATAACTTTCAGCATTGTTACTGCGTCATTATTAGCCTTGATTTCAACGTCCTTGACCTTGATAATCGGCTTTTCTTCGAAGTTTAATTTATCTGTAATATCAATGATTTTTGACATATTATGCCTCCATTAGAATTATAAAATTTGCAGTCGGGCAGAATTTATAACCCGACTGCTTGTGTTTTAAACCGCAGGTGTGTAAACAGGCTTGCCGTTTGACATAACCTCAAATTCAAGCGGAGCGGCATTCGTTGAAGCTCCCGAACCTACGTTTGTTACTGAAATAACAGCGTTTGAGAAAAGCACGGTTGAACCGTCAGGGAAAGTCCACTTAAAGTCTTTCTCAACATCTCTGCCGTTTTTAAATGCACATTCTGCAACGAGGTCGTTGCCTATATCACCGACTGTTCTCTTGCCTTTTACGCTGATTGTGACTGACTTTGCTGTCATAAGGTGATTTTTCCAGCCTTTAGATTCAAACGGATTCCATTCTTCAACGCCGTTGTCAAAAGACACGCCGAATTCTTCGCAGTTTGCAATCTGTGTTGCAGGTGTTCCTGCGCCGGCTTCGCCGATTTGAAACTGATTTTCATAGCAGGGATATACTCCCGATTTTGTTGTTGCCATCGTTTAATTCTTCCTTTCGTAGTAAATTTTCATTTCTATTACACGCTCATAAACGCCTTTGTCATCTGTGCCGACGTCCACAGGCTCAGGCATTAAAAGCTGTATCATATAAATCTGAGTGTTGCCGATTGTGACGTCCTTGACCGTCCTCAGCTTTTCAAAAAGCCTTTGAGCGGCTGTTTCTGTTTCGTCGGCATTATTGTTGTAATGGATTAAAAACGAAACGCCTTTGATGTCGTATGAGCTGTCACGGCCGATTGCAGTAACAGGCGGCTCACTGCGCTTGAGCGAGTAAATACCGAGTGACTTGTCCTGTTTGTTGTCAAGTTTGCCGATATAGTAATGCTCGAAAAGGTCGAAACGCTTTAAAAAATCCCTGATATTTGCAAGTGTAATCATAAGCCGCATAACTCCTTATATATTTTTGCAAAGGTATCAACGCAGAAGTTTTCACGAGTGCCGCCCTTTTGCCAAGGAATAAACCATTCAGCGCCTGCGGCAATATTTTCTTCTCGGCTGAAATTGAATTCGGGGTGAAAGTACAGTCGCCTTGCATACGGTGTTGTTGAAACAATGCTCGCAACGCCTTTGTCGGAATTTGAGTAATCTGCAAAGGTGCTTTCATTTTGTAGGTTTCCTGTATCAAACGGCATAACCTGAGCATTTTTAACCTCTGTTAATAAAGCGTCGGTTGTCATTTCAAGAGCTTTCTGCGTGTTATGGTCAAGCTCCCTTAATTTGCCGAAATTCAGGTTTATTTTTGAACTGACATTAAAAGCACCCATTAAATCACGTCCAATTCTGTAAAATTGACTGTTCCGTCAGGGTTGCGAGCCTTAACACCTCTTACGATTTCTCGCCGCACTCCGTTAATCTCGGCAAATCCGCCGCTTATCGTCGGACTGTCGGGAACAATATCACCCGGTATAAGTATTACGCCGCTGACCTCGACTTTTTTCTGCTGAGCCGTCAGGACTGTTTTTGCGCTGTCCTGATAATTACAATCCACTTTTTCGCTTTCAAAAATGACTTCGGGCGCACCGTCCTCGGTTACGCCCTCGCCATATAGTGTTAAATAAATCGGAGTTTTGCAGAATTTCTGCCTTACAAGGCTGGGAAATTTCATCTAATCACCCCTAAATTGCGGTATAGCAAAGTCCTGTTGAAACAAGCAAGGAATACAATTCAGACGGAATCGCAATACCGCAGACATTCTTGACTTTCTGACCGTCAAACGACATTGAAACTCCATTGAGAGAATAGCTCTGTACCTGCGAATCTAAAATATCCTCGTTTTCACGTTCATAGGCTGTCAGCCTGTTATGTACTCGCTTGATTATTCTCTGTTGGAATTCCGTTAAAGAATTAAAATCCTTTATGCGATTAAATGTCAGAATGTCGATATGCTCTGCGGCTTTAATTGCAAATTCGTCCGTTATGCCCTGATTTTCGATATATACGCTGTACAATCAAATCATTCCTTGTCCTTGCCGTCTGCCTTAAGCTTCTTATTTTCGGCTTTCAGCTTTTCGTTTTCCTTTTCAAGAGCCTCATACTTTTCAAGGGATACGGTTTTGCCGAGAGCGTGCTCTTTGATTTTGCCGTTATCGTCGTAAATATCAAAGCCCTGTGCCTTAAAAGCCTTTGCTTCTTCGGCAGTGTTTACCGTATATGCCTTATTCCCTTTAATTGCTTTCATTATCGTTCACCCCTTTACGCTTCTGCGTGGATAATAATGCCGTCTTTGAGAAGCTCGTCAATGCCGAATGTTCCGTTGTAACGTCTGTTCTGATAGATATATTTATCAGCTGTTCGGCTGTCAGTGCCGGGAGTAAAAAGCTTCATATAAGAATACTTAACTCTTGATACCTGAGCTTCGGGGTCTACAAGAATGTAGTCAATCTGCTTTGCTGTTTCATCGGCTAAACAGCCGTTAGTGAAGTTGAACAGCGTCTTGAGCCTTGCACTCGGTACTTCCTTGATTTTGCTGATGTCGTCAATTGAGCGTACTCTGCGGTCAATGCTCTTTGATGAGCTGATTTCAAGCGTTCTCTGAATGCCGTCGGCGTTTTTGAGAATCTTTTTGTATTTTGGTGTGCAATACAAAATAACTCTGTCGAGCGGTACGCCTGCTTCCGAAAATGCCTCAAGGTTATCGTCAAAGTCCGAAAGAACGTTTGCGGCTGTCAGAGCAGATGTCTTGATTGTTGCGCCTACTCTTACAGCTTCTGCATAAAGCTTGCTGTATGTGTAACAATCGAGCTCGGGAATAGCCTCTCTGTTTTCGAAACGTTTCTGAATGTTTGCGATTGACACAACAAGATTTGTTTCGTCAACGTTCATAGGGTCAATAGCAAATTCAACATCTCTGTCGTGGTCAAGCGTTTTTGTTTCGTAGCCGTTTGAATAAGTACCTGCGTTGAAACCGCCTGCACTTCTGGAATGGTCCTTATAACCGCTTACAGAAAGCTTCGGGATTTTAATATCCTGTCCGTTTACAATCTGAATGTCTGAATTTGACTGATACAGGTCGTTGCAAGTAAGCTCCTGACCGTACAGTTCTCTTAATACGTTGCTGAATATTGTTGCATATTCAATTACTGCCATAATTATTTACCTCTTTTCTTAATTTTTGATTCCGAAGATACCTCTTAACATATCTTCAGTTGCTTTGTTTGAGCCGTCACCGTCACCGCCGATTTTCTGAACGCCGCCTGTACTTTCCTGCTTTACTTTGAGTGCAGGAATATCATCGAGAACGGTCTTAATCGCATTTGTGAGGTTTTCGGCTTTGATACTGCCGCTTTCGTCTGTGCAGTCTTTAAAATCAGCCATTTTGAGCAGATACGGAATTGACTTAGTGTCAACGCCCTGCTTAATAGCTTCGAGTGTTGCCGCCTGATTTATTTCAGCCTGCAAGCGTGCACTTTTTGCGGCTGTTAAATCATTCTGCAATGCTGACACATCAGGAGTGTTCTTTTTCTTGTTTTCAAGATAGGTTGCCATAGCGTTGTTTGCCTCGTCCTCTGTCAAGCCTTTCTGCTTAAAAAAAGACGTTAATGCAGATTTTGTAGCTCTGCCTGTTCGTTCGTTTACAATCCTGTCAAGCTCTTCCTGTGTGTATGTTTTCGGCTCAGAACCGTTGCCGCCGTCCTGATTTGCGTTGTTTCCGCCGTTGTCAAGGTCGGCGTCACCCTCAGCAAAAAGCTGAATGTTTGGTTTAAGAAATGTATCTTTCATTTTTTTACCTCCGTTTAATGCCCGTCGGCTTATTCCTTAGCTTTTACCCTCGTTCAAAGTTCTGGAGCATAATAAAAGCACCCTTGCAGTTAAATGCAAAAGTGCTTACTTTGTTTCTTCTGTTTTCCTTGGTTTCTTTTCTGCCTTTTCGACAAAGCCGAGCTGTTCAAGGTGTTCCGCTCTCGGCTCGTCTGCTTCAAAGGCTTCACCGATTTTACGATGCGTCATATCGTTTTCACGGTCGATAAACTCTTTAATTACTTTGATTTTCATTGTGTCACCTCCTAATTTTATTTTTTTCGCCACGCTTTTGCACGGCTTAAATAAATTTGTTTATTTTCATTATCAAGGCTATATTTAGCAATTCTTTCGCATTTTTTAGCTTGATTTTCATAATATGACTTCTGCTGTTCAAGTGCTTCCTGACGTTTCATATCGTCTATTTCGTCAGCCGTTGCAGGCTTTAAGGTTGTTATGCCCTCATAATACGTACTTGTACTGTCCTTGCAACGAGGGTGAAACAATCCGCCCGATATTGCTTCGGAAAGCAAAGGATAATCGCCGTCCTTTGCAGAACCGCCCGAATAAACATCATCAATAAACACCCTGCCGATATACGGTGCACAGTCAGGACAACCGCCTTGACGAGAATTAACTACAACCGTTGTTATGCCGAACTCCTGCCGCTTTTCGCCCTCACCTCGAAGATACGCCCTCTTATTTGCAGTACGGATTGCCATTTCTGCATAGTCCGACAGCGTATGCCTTGCGCCGTTTTTATACTCAACGCAGTTAAGTCCTGCTCGGAGCATATCCCTGCAAGCCATATCTACGGCTTTTTCGTACGTTCCTGCGCCTGAATTTGCATAAACCTGCGCATTAAAAATCGCACTGCGGTATTTGTCATTGCTCATTCGCAAAACGGCTGTTTCTGCGCTCTTTAAATCGTCTGTGGTCGATTTTATAAGTGCGTTGAGTTTACGGTCGTTGACCTTAAAAAACTCCGCTGTGGACGTTTCTGACGGCTTATCGGGCAACTTAAAACCGTCTTTAACAGCTTGAAGTATTTTTGCTTCCTGTTCTGCGTTTCCGTTTGCTCTTGCGGTTTTGAGCATTTCATCAACCTTGCCGTTAAGCTCCGAAAACTGCTTATTGAATTTTTTTGAATTGTTCTTGCGGTACTGTTCAAGGCTTTTGAGCTGTTCAGCCTGCCATTGGGACCAGTTGTAACCCTCTTTGAGTTCCTCGGCTCTGTGTCGGCTGAAATTCCTCATCATACTGTCAATGAGTTCATTTTCAATCTCTTCAAAAGCCTTTGAAATATCATATTCATTCATTGTTAAAATCCGATAGACTGAATATCGTCAGCTTCCGAGGTTTCCTCGGCTACTGCAATTCCCATTTCTTCTTTGATTCGCTTTGCTTCCTCGGCTTTCCAGTCGTCGTCCTTACTGTCGCCGTAAAGCTCGTCAATGCCTGCTTCAATACTCATAATTCCGCTCTGTCTTGCTTTTCCGACAGTTTCAACCTGACTTTCAAAGCTCGGATTTGCGTATTCTCCGAATTTCAAAGTAACCTCTAAATCATCAGGGATAAGCGGTTGATTATTGATTATCGCATTGACATTCAGCGCAGTTTTTACAAGCTGAGGTATAACACTTTCGAGCAATTCAACGTAGCTTTGCCTTGTGTAGAGCGTTGTCTTTTCCTTTTCTCTCTGTGCTTCTGCGTTGTCGAGCTTTTTAACGTCAATTCCGAGTGTTGACGGACTAATCACCCCCTGCAAGCAAAGGTCAAGAGCTGTAATGTAGGAGCTTAAATAGCTTTCGTGCTGTATTGCAGGGCTTTCGGTATAAATGCGGTTGCCACCGCCGTTCTCGCTCATATCGTTGTCAACCATAATAAAGCGGTTATCGAACGCATTTGGCTTGACAGGCTCGCCTGTATCGGGATTTTTCGGAATCATACAATCGGGTATGTACTGCTTTGTTCTGCCTGCTCGGAGTGCGTCCATCCACTGTGACCACGCTTCGTCAAGGCTGTCAAAGGCTTCGTCTTTGTCCTCGATAAGGCTTTTTCCTCTGCCCTTGTACTGTGATGATTTGCCGAGAATTACGGGCACCGCCCACATTACAGACTTATCAAAGGTTACGCCCTTACCGTCAATCCAGCTTGTTTCTTCAATGGAGTTGAGCGGTACTTCTCTGCCGTTATCATCTTCAAGTTCGTACTTGATATATCCGTAGCCGTAGCTTTCTTCAAAGCGGTATCGCTTACCGTTGTTTACATATTCGGTGTAAAAGTCAATCCCTATGATTCTGCCCCTGTTGCGCTTGAATTTAACACGTTCGGCAGGAAACCACTCGATAATTGGAAACTTTGAAACGTCCTTATCAAAAGAAAATTTTAAAGCACCGTCACCGACAATGCCAAGGTCAGCAAGCATTGTTTTCAGAATTTCATCAAGCTTGCTGTCCTTTTCAATGTCAGCCCAGGTTTCGGAGTAGCTTTTACTGCTTTTGCATGTAATCTCAACTCCGTTGTAGTCGGACATCACTATTTTTGCAATAATATCGACAATCAGCGAAGCAAGCGGAATGTGAATTTTACGAATTTCCATTCCTGCCGTCATTTTTGCTTTCCAGAACATTGTGTTCGGCACGTCAAGCTGTCCGTAAAGCTGTGAGAGCTGTTTACTCTTGCCTGCATACCAAATTCTGTTTTTTGCGCAGGACGTCAAGTAGTCCATATTTTCATCAATGATTAAAAGTGACTTACTCGCAGGATTGACCTGCAAGAAATGCCACATTCCTTTTCGTATTTTATCAGCCATAAAGTTTATCAGTCCCATTATTTTTCATTTCCTATCTCGTTCTTATACGGAATCCAGCCGTACTGGTCGGCGTTAATTGTGTGGTCGTGTCCGTCCTCGGGTATATTGTCTTTTTCCTCAAGCCACGAATACAACTCCATTTCTGCAATCGAGTTTACACAATGGTCAAGTATGTAATAAAAGCCTTTCTGAATCCAACCGAGCATTAGCATAATTCGGTCGATAATCGGCAGTTTTTTCCACGCATTTTCAAAGTTGTAAATACAGCCGTGAGTGCGCTTGTACTTTTTAAATTCGGTGATTGTCGCCTGGTCTGCGCTGTCGATAAAAGCCGTTCTCGCAAAACCCCATTCCTTTCGGTTGCGTTCAAGAAATTTAATGAACTTATCAACCGTATCTGACGGAGCTATCGGAATTTCAAGCTCTGCATTGTTATAAACCTCTTCATCAAGCCTTATATACCTTCCTCTGTTCGTAATTCCGCTGAAAATCATTGCGATTGTATCGGGAGATTTCTGCGAATATGCGGTGTCAAGTCCTGCGGTAAAGCGCACAAAATGCTCTTTTTTACGGTCTGAATTGAGAAACTGCTTTGCCCAAGCCTTTGACTTAACGTGCAATTTGCGGTCAAAATTCGGGAATACAAGTCCCGTAGAACGACCTCGCAAGCCTTGAATTTTATTCTTATAAATCTTCGTGCCTTTCGGCGTATTTGTCAGAACTCGGTCAAGCTCTTCTTTTTTTAGCCCTAAATTATGAGCAAAAGAAAAGAACCAATGCACCCAGCCGGGCTTTGGCTCTTCTCGTAATTCGTTTAATATTTCAATCGGTGTTTCATCTTTCCACTCGGTGAGCGGTCGGGCACAGTTTATATACTCCTTGTAAACAGGCAAATTCGGGTCGTCAGGGTTGAGCGTTGCCATAAAATAATCGGCACGCATTGAAGCCTCACGCACAAACTCAATATCTGCGGTGTTTATCTCATCAACATACAAACAGCCGTACTGACCGCCGAGAGCCTTTTTCCATTTCTGCTTATCGCCGTAACCCATTACATAGATTACTTTATCGCCCTTTGACGTATGAAACAGAATATGCGGAATTTTATCGTCCTTCGTTCCGTTGCCGTTATATTCGGCAAGCTCGCCGAAGTCGTCTATAATTCCGAGGTCTTTGTTAATGATGTTCTTTTCAGCCGTTCCCGTATCCTTTGCGGCTATAATATGGAGTTTTTTAGGCGACTGCGCAACCTTAAGCATAAACTTAAAAAGTCCGACAGTCGTTTTGCCTGCCATTGTAGTTCCTTCGAGAAATTCAACGGGAGCGGTGCAACGCAAAAACGCTTTATATTTTTTTGATAAAAGCAAGTCAGGCATTCCGCAACAACTCGAAAAGATTATTATTATAAAAGTCAAACAATTCTACATCGTTAGACACCGAAAACTGTTCGATTTTAGGATTTTCGTTTAGATTTGATGAAGTTTCGACAATATAATGATTGCCTTTTAAAGTTTTCATCAAAATAACTTTTGAATGATTTTTTACAGGCTTTACAATCCATTTTGTTTCTTTGCAAATATTCTTAATAAATCCGAGGTAATCATATTTATCCTTGTCGGTTTTCTTTTGCACATCAGACGTGTAAAATTCAGCAAGTTTGATATTTCCACTCAAGAATGAGCCGTAAAGCTTTCTAAAATGCTCCTTGCCAATGCGAAATGTTGAGCAATATATCTGTTCTATTTTTTCTTTTTGTGCAATACTTAAAATAATTGCAAGCGAAGAAAAACCGCCCGAAACGCTAATAAGCGTAAATATCTCGTCATTATCCGGTAGCCTTCCGGCTGTCACGGATTCAAAATTATAAATCTCTTTTCCGACTTTAAATTTTGAGCGTTTTTTGCTTTTAAGCGTCAAAAGTGCGGATTTGCAAAAATCATTCATCATATATTTGCTCCAAAATCTTATCAAGTTTATTTATTTGAGTGTTCAATGAGCCGTTGACTTCCACCTTGTTCAGATATTCGCCTGTCATTTTATTAAGCAGGTCAATAGCCTTGATAACATCGCTCGTGTCCTCAATGTGATTCTCATTTTTAGCTATCCCGGACAAAATAAGCTGTCTATCTTTCGCTGATAATATTCGCTCGTCTTTAAGCTTATCGGATAGTTGTTTGATGTATTCCGAAACTCTAACATTTTCTAACAATTTACAAGCATTTGTATTTGCGTAATTTTCCGAATATCCTGCCTTAATTGCACTCTGAACGGTATTACCGCTCTGTGCATAATATTCAGCAAATTTCTTTTGTCTTGCGTTTAACTTATCTTTCACGGCAACACCGCCTTTCTTGCAAAGTAAAACCGCCCACGAAACGCAGGCGGCTTATTAGAGGAGAGAATATAAAATGAACTTATCATCTTGTAACTTTCTACAGTTTACATTATAACACCCTTAAAACGGACAAACGGACAAGTTTTAGAAAATTTACCACGAATATCGCTCACAAATCTTTCTGATTCCGTCTGCGGTATTGTTGCCACCCACTTGCATTGCAATCTTATTCCAACTGTAGTGTAAGCTCAGTCGCATAAACAGACAATTCTCCTCAAAAATATCACGTGATAATCGGTTAAGTGCCGAATTGCGTAATATTTCAAGATTCTGTATTTCTCGCTGTATGTCCGTAATCTGCGTTACTGCGTTTCCGATTTTATCCGATACACTTCCGGCACCGGGAGAATCGGACAGTTTCGGAGCAGTGTTTGTAGCTTCGCTTTCAAGTCTGATTACCTTTGCTTTCAGCCTTGAAATCTCCTTATTTATGTGCTTGATTTCTTTCGCAGTCAATATCACACCTCCTACCCTCGCCGCCCGAGGGCATTAATTTTGCAACCAAAATTGTGTATTTGATAACCGCCTCGCTTTCGAGATGATTTTTAATACAATTCTTGCAGCTGTTTTCATCATAGTAGCATTCGCAATTAGCGCAATCTAAACGATATTCGTTCATAATAAATTCCGCCGCTTCCTCTGTACTCATCTGCTTAATCTTTTCGAAGTTTGTCATTACTGCTCACTCCTTGTAATCAAAAGTAAACGGAATCCACATATTGGGATTGTAATTGATTTCATAATGGTATTTATCTACTTCACTGCCTGAAATATCTTCAACCGTATAAGTAACATTATCGGACAAGCCTATGAAGTGCTTTTTATATTCGCCGTCAGCAACTTCAACTATTATTTCTAACTGATTATCAGCGTTGTCAGCTTCAATGTTCATTCGACCTTCTATTGAAAATAAGGTATCTCCCTTAATGCAATTGATTACCGTTACTCTGCGATAAACATTGAAATTTTCCGCTTCTTCCGTAATGTTATAGTTTACTCTGTTTGCTTGCGTGTCACACCCTGTAAATGCAACAGCTACAAGCAACAAAGCACATAACATTAATTTAAAAATTTTATTTTTCTTCATTTTGCTCACTCCTTATCCATTTTTGCGCCGCAGTTGGGGCAGAATTTATATTTACCGTGTGGCATACCGTAATTTTCGCCACACAAAGAGCAAAAATTACTTGTACCAAGTAAATAGGGCTTTTCTATCCACTTCCCGTGCCTGACCTCCTGCACGTCTGCGGTGGGTGCGTTAATTACTGCACTTGCAAAGACTTTTTCCTCAGGATAAAATTCTCTTGCCCATTCAAGTAATCCGTCACGCTCTATGTATTCTTTTTCAGCCATTGTTTTCACGCTCCTTAAATCCTTTTAACTCTATGAGCCACTTCAATAATTGGATATGTTCTTGCTTACATTCCTCGCAACTAAAGTTATTTTTTTTGATTGAATGTTCTAAATGCTCTATCGCCTCGTCAAGTGTCATTCTTTTCACGCTCCTTTTGTTACCAATCGTTTTCACCGTCAATTGACATTTGCCCCGGTAATACTCCGTCCTGCATCCACCAATGGTAAACGTCAATACCGCTGTGCCAACTGTAATTGCTTTTGCCCTCAGCTTTGCGGACTTCAAGCATTTTATCAAAAGCTTCGATATACATATCTCTATATTTCGGGTATCGTGCAAACTCAAAAGCTCTTTTTTTATTTGCATTCGGACAGCCTATGCAACCTACACGATTAAATCCGCATTGATATAATGGGTTTAAGTCTATATGATTACTGCTTATGTAATCTTTTACTGTATCATTATCCCAATCAGCAATGATATTGTAAGCGATTTTTGACTGCATTTGACAGCTTTCAACAATCTGCCTCTTTTCGTCATTGTCGTTATTGATTATGATACGATTATTAATATTCCTACTTCTTTCTTCGACGACACCAGCGCTTTTTCGTTTTACACTTTCAGCTCGCCGAACACCTGTTACGATACATCTGTTTTGCCCTGCTGTTTCTTTTAGCACTGCGCAACAGTAACGCATTAATCTTGTAGGAGGCATTTTCTTTTGCTGTATCAGTTTCCACATACTTGTCCGCTGTCCTTTGTAATACGGATAATTTATCACACATTTTATACCTTTTTCCTCAAGCTTCTTAAAGCGTTTACGGATATGATAAACCGTTTCGGGCGCATCTGCGGTCGTATGACTGTGTTGCACCTCAAAATTAAAATTAAACCCTGCTTTTAGCGCAAGGTCAAGTATAACCTCGCTGTCTTTCCCACCTGAGTAGCAGATTAAAAGAGGTTTCTGATAATACAGTTCACTCATTTGCGCTCCCTCACGCAATCGCTCAATACTGATTTTTTCTAAATCCATATTTAATCCTTTCAACCGTTCGTCTTTTCCGAACTGTTTAACGCCCTCTCGGCTTCTTCTACTGACTTTATAATAGGTGTAACCGATATATTTACAGTATCTGCTTCTGTTATGCTTTCAGGTACTGTGCCAAAAATTTTTAAGAAGGTTCGGTCAAGGTATTCTTCTGGAATATCCCAAGCCATACCTTTCCATAACAAAGCGTGATGTCTGCCCTCTTTGTTCTTTCGTCTTTCCCAAATACCAACGATTTCGTTATGAGAAATAATAGTGTCTATTAAATCCTTAACCTTACACGGCAACTCAATAAATAAGGTGCGGTCTTTGAAATAATCACACTGAGCAATTTGCATCTCATCTGTCTGATTGTGCTTATATGCTGTTTCAAATTCCTTTGCTATGCTACAAACATCAGCCTTAATGCAACTATCACAAATTGATTGCCTAATATTCTCGAGTGTTACTGTAGATTTACAATCTGCCATTCTTAATCCTCCTTCGGTAATTTGGGTAACGGCATCCAGTGAGTGACAGTAAGCTCGCACATATCGTTTACTTCTTCGCTTATGTATTTATGTCCGAAACAATAAGTAGTCGCCCATTCTCCGTCGATATACCAACCAGTGTGAATCCAATGCCAAACTTTTCTCTTTTCCAAATGTCTGCCGTAAAACTCAATTTCTCTGATAAGTAACAACACGTCTTGTTCTTCATCAGGCATTCTGTCTTTAACGCTTATCCATTCACTTGCCATTGTCAGCCCTCCTGCGTAATTCAGCCTTAATCGCCTTGATTTTGGTTTTGTTGTGAAACTCGGGTAATTTCATCAACGCTGATTTTAATTCGCTCTCGCTTGCCGATTTTAAATGATTTTTGAAATTCATATCACCGCAAGGGCAGGATAAAAGCCATTTTATGTTATCTGTGTTCATTCTGATACCTCCATCAATTCGGGATTGTCGTGGATATTGCCGATGACTTCCATATGACAATATTCGTCGATATATGATTTCGTAAGAGGCATTGACAAGCAGAACGGTTCTACTGCGCTTAATTCATCAGTCGGAATGACTTCATAATGCCACCCTATAACTGTATCAACCGGGCATTCTGTATCAGTATCAACTACGCCGAATTCGCCAAAAACAACTTTCACAAGGTCTTTCGGGTTATCGTGACATTTGAGTATATCCCCCTCAAAAATCTTCTTGCCGTTCTTGTCAAGAAGTCCTGTGTACTGTCCGACTGTTTCAGGGATAACAATGT
Source organism: uncultured Ruminococcus sp. (assembly GCA_902766885.1). Taxonomy (GTDB): domain Bacteria; phylum Bacillota; class Clostridia; order Oscillospirales; family Acutalibacteraceae; genus Ruminococcoides. The sequence goes on from CACXFS010000020.1 coordinate 28,722, forward strand.
ATGTATAGCGTTCACAATCATAATATTTACAGTAACTGCTTATTTCATATTCACTATTTTGCGTTATATACAAATAACCCTTAATCCACTCACCATTATCAGCTCTCTTACCTCTAAACAATATTTCTCTATCCATTTTTGTCCTCCTTTAATTTTAATCTGCTCTCGCTGATAACCTGTCCGTTATTTGTGTAATCACGCTCAAACGGTAAGCCGAGCTTATCAACTACAACTCTGTCTATGTGTTCCCAGTAAACTTCATCTTTGCTTGATTCTTCAAGCATTTTCGTAAAGCTGTTAAACAGCCTTGAAATTCGCTTAATTCCGTAGCCGTATTCGGTGTTCAGGTTATAAATAATAGTCTTTAAAACTCTGCGTGTTATGTCGATTGTCTTTTCTTCCTCGACTTTTTCCCACGCTTTTTTGACCTCAATTTCAACCTCGGACAACATTCTTTTTCTGTCGTTACCCGATATTTTCGGTATTCTTGCTTTCATTCAATCCTCCTTAATCTTTATGATAAGTGCAAATACAACCGAGCTTGACCTGCTTTACATACGGACAGCTTTTACAGCAGTACACACATACGTGCAAGCCTCTTTTGCTGTAAGGGCATTTGCGGATTTGCAGTCCGCTAAACACATAGCCGCATTTGGCACATTTTAATTTTATTTCTTTCATTGAATTATTCCTTGTGTGAGCGTTGTGTGCATTTACTTTTTAAAATTGCACACTTTAAAAACGGCTTATCTATGCGGTTTTTAATAATTTGTGTGCATTGTGTGCATTGTGTGCATTAAAAAAATCGCTATATGCAAAGAGTTTATTTTTATTGATTTTATTTTTACAATATAAACACTATATAAGAGTTTATTAAAAAAACTGCACACATCGCACACATTCCACACAGTCAATTCAAAAATGGCTTATCTATGCGGTTTTTAATATGTATGCAAATCAATAAAAAATCACACACAGAGTACACAACTGCACACTTTCTTTAATCAAAAGGTAAATCATCATTGCTGTTTATATCAATTTCGTTGTTTTCATCAGGACGAAGCAACGCAACGCAAGTGCAAGTTCCGCTTATATCTTTTATCCTGTGAGTAATAACATTTCTGCCTTTACTGCATTTCAGCAATCCATTTTTAGCCGCCCAACTCAAAAATGCTCTCGGGTTATAACCGTTGTCTGTCAAAATTTGGTCGAATTTGCTCTTGATGATATAAACATAGTCTGCCCTTACATCACCGTAAATTTCACCATTGTAATCGTTGTTTTGCGTATCAAAACGTATATAATTTGCAATTACAAAATCATTCAAAAACTCATAGCAACGCTTGTTCTGGTCTACGTCATTTTTCGTGACAAGGAACGGCTTAATATCATCTACCGTCAATCTGATTCCATCGTTGAAGAATAGCTTTTCTATAAGCTCGTCAGCCGTAAGAATAAGGCTTGCAGACATTGCCTGCTTGTCCGTAACATCACTTTGATTACTTATCTCAAGGTTGTATTTCTTGCGAAGCTCAATGACTTTTTCAAGGTTGCCGTCGTCCTGTAGCCACTTGACAAACACTGCACCTGCGCCGCCGTAGTTATTCTTGATTCTTGCAACTACGTCAACGGGGTTTTTAAAAATCTTCTGGTCTTTACAGTCAATTTCAATAATTCTGTTGACCGCACCCGCACCCGAAGCGGTGTTCGAGATAGGATATTCACCCGTTGTCAAAATAGCATTGCGCCAAGTCAAAATCTTTTGAACTCCGCCTGTTTTCTTTCCTCGGTCTTTTCCGATACCTTCGCAAAGCCTGTAAACAATATCATCAAAAGAGTTTTTCCCTTTTATGATTTGTAACTCGTCATAGACAAGTGGGAGCGAGTTTACAAAGCCTGCTGTCAGTTCCTGCGCTACAGCCGTTGAGTTAAAAGTCCTTATGTAGTCACCGAGTGACGGAGATGCCCACACCGATGTCGCAAACATCAAAGCAACAGTTTTTCCGCTCTCTGTGCCGCCCCATAAGTGGACAAAGAACGGCAGGCAATCACAAGGCTCAACAAGCACAGAAGCAAACGAAGCGGCAAGCATTATCCTTGCACAGACGTTTCTTTCGGCTCTGACCTCTTTGCAGAGCTCCTGCCATTTATAAAAATCACCTTCAGGACCTACACTGTTAAAAATCGTTCTGAAACTTTCGTCACCGTCAAAAACAAGGTCGTCAACGTATGGACTGAAGCCGTGACCGTTTATCCAACCGAGCCTGCCGACTGAGCTTTTTTCTTCGATTACATCAAAGTTGAGGTTTTCAATGTCAGTTAAATATCTGACAAGGTTCTTTGCGTTTTCGCTGTTGACTGCAATTCCGTATCTTGCCAAGCCGACAATTTTCGGTGAGCTTGCAAGCACTTCCTTATCAACGATAATCTCACGCCATACAAAGCCTTTACGGTATTTCAGCTTTAATTTTTCGGTGTTATCGTCGATATTTACGAGCCTTTCAACAGGCATTATCGGGTGATTGCAGACTTCTTCAACGTCGTTTTTGCCCTCGAAACAAATGTCATCGTTGCAGACATACTTTCCGCAGGCAAGCTGTAACGGTTGCCCCTCAAACTCCGTAAAATTAGCGTAGACAGCCTTAATTTCTTTATGGTATGTAGAGATATAATTTTTATATAACTCGTTAAATCGGGTTAATTTGACCTCTTTTGCGCGTATAGCCAAAAGCTGTCTGTACTGTTCAAACTTAAATTTGTCGTTGCGAAATTTATAAAGAAAATCAAACGGAAGCGTTGTTTCAAGAAAATCATTGCGATTAAATGAATTAATTATTTCAACAGGGTCGATAACTTCAACTTCTTCTGCTGTTTCAATTTCTTTATCCATTTTCAACCTCCTCCCCGTTTGTGAATTTAGATTTTAACGCATATATCAGGACGTCTGCGTTAAAGTCCGCAGGAACGCCGTCAAACGGCTCATTTTCGTACGAAAGCCATTTATCAAGCAATCTTTCCATAAAAGCTAAATCGTGCGATACCGCTTGATTTTGGGGCATTTCCTGCAACTCTTTGAAATAGTCAATAAGTTTAAAATAATTATTCTTGCGTTTGATTTGCAACTGCTGATTTTTGAGTTGTTTTCTTGCCGTTTCAATAGCTTCTTTTGACCGTCTTGTATCAGTTTTAATCTGCTTTTCAAACAGTCCGAGCGAGTAGTCCTCGTCAAGCCGTTTCATTGCTTCAACGTAGCCGATATTCAGAGCTTTTGAAACAAGATTTATAATATTCCCGCCTGCTCCGCAACCGAAGCAGTAAAAGGATTTATTATTGCGAAACAGCTTGAAAGAGGGCGTTTTTTCGTTGTGAAAAGGACATCTGCAAAAACCTTTGCGGTCAAATGTTCCGCCGATATATCGGTTAAAAACGTCAAGTATATCAAGTTCGGAACTCATTATTTTTTCTTTAATTTCCGAAAAGTAAACGTTCATCAGATGTTATACTTATCGGCAAGCTCTTTGACTTTCTGCTCAAATTCTCTGCCGCTTAAATTTTGGTCATACAGCTTTTTCTTTTCATTTTCAAAAGCCTGCAATCTGCTTTCATATGATTGTTTTTTCATTATGTAGCTCCTTTATTATCCTTTTCGATTTCTGCGACTTGCAGTAAGGATTTTAAAATTTCGCCAGTACCAATAAAACGTTTCAAGGATTTTAATCGCTGTCTGACTGTTATCTTTGACATAAGTTTCGGAAAAATTATACTTATTTGACCGCTTCCAACTCTGAATAGTTGCATAGCAGTATTTTCCGATGTCTTTCACGGTACGATTAAAACGTTTCATTTCCCAGTCAGGCACTTCGTAAGCTTCAAGCTCCTGCTCACTTCCGCAATTCTCTATAATCAGAATAAACTCCTTTGAGAGTGCAGAAGCCGCTGAAAATTCTTTTTCGATTCTGTCACGGTCGCTCGTGATGTTGCTGTAAAACTCGTTGATGTTCGCCTTGCGTTCTATTACGCAGGACAAAGAAAAATCCCTGTCCTGCACAATAAAACTATAATCCCCAAAAGGTAAGCTTTTATCGGTAATGTACTTTACATTCATTCGGTCAAACTCTTTTAAGATATGTTCATTCTTCTGCTCTCGTGTATCGCAGATAACGGTAACAGATTTCAAAAAAGTTTTTTTATCATACGCCATATGTCCGCCTCAATTAGAATGGTAAATCATCATCGAGCGGCATATCTGCAAACTCATTCTTTGACGGAGCCTGCGAATTAGGTGTGTCAAGATATTTGTCGGCAGGAATCGGAACACCTTTTCTTATTGTTTCAACGTCCCTGAACTGCACGCATTTTGTTGACCACCTCAAATCGCCTTTGCTGTTTTCGTACTGCTCTCTGCCAAAAACGCCGCCGATAAGCTTGTTTTTGAAATAATCGCAAAAATGCTCGTCCCAAATAGCGTCCTGGTCAAATCCGCTGTTAGACTTTTCTACAGCATTAACAAAGGTTTTGAAGCCTCTGTTTGTGTTGCCATTGTTATCTTCAAGGAGCTGATAAACTATGCAACCCCACTTTTTATTAGGGCGATTATCGTTGCGGTACTGTTCTGCGTAATAATCTTTCTGTTCGCCCTCTGCGATGTCGAGAGAAATCATAATCATATCTTTTCCGTTACGTGACTGCGTTTCTTCGACTTTCATAATCTTGCAGATATGTCCTCCGAGCTCAAGAGGTTCAAAATCTCCGTATGCCTGTGTATTTTCCCAATCTTTAGGTTTGTTCATATTTTAAATTCCTTTCATCAATATTCTTCAAGTGCTTTCAGTACAAGCATAATGTCATTTTCGATTGTGTCTGATTCAAAGGCTCCCATCGGGGTTTTTGCTGTTGAGTTATTACTGTGCGTTTCAAGTACGTATTTACCGTCAACACATTTTGCAAGCAGTACCGATGTCAATTTGCTTTCAAGACAAATTTTATCGAGTTTTTTGCCGTTAGTCTTGATACGTGTAAACATATAGCCGCTCTCGTCACGCTCTGTCTGCGAGTGGGCGAGAAATATAACCGTCAAATCGTCTCTCATCTTGTTTGAATTATTAACGATGTCAAAAACCGAAGAAGCAAGGTCAACCCATTTGTCGTAACCTTTTTCCTTTGACCTGCGCATTTCATCGCCGACCATAATTCCGTTGAGAGTGTCAACTACTACATACTTAAACTGCGTTTGCTCTTTATCAATCTTTGCAAGAGCATTTGCGACTTTTTCGGGTCTGTCGGTGCAGTAATAGTTGCCGCTTTCTTTGCAATACTGCTTTCGCCAACCTCGCCACGACAAGCCTTTTCCGTCGCAGTCAATATAAAACGTTTTATCCGGGGGCAAATTTCTCATAGCGGTTGTTTTTCCGCTACCTGATTCGCCCATAATACAAACTACTTTTGACATTTCGTCCCCCTTAATCTTCTAATGCGTCGATTTTAAGCGGGCAGTAAGCTCCGACAAATCTTGACGGATACTGCACAGGCTGTTTGTTAAGCTGACACATTCGCTCGTTACTTGATAAGTAAGGGCATTGTCTGCAACTTATATCAGCCTTGTCCTTAAAATCGACAGGAAAATTCACTTCGATTTCTGTTTTGCCTTTGATAAAGGACTTTACACCGCTTTCAAAATCAGCCATTTTTAAACACCTCGTTATCTTCGCACCAATCTGCAAAAGCCGTTAAGTCGCTGAAGCAGAATTCTTTTAAATTTTCGAACAAAGCAAAATCTCTATAATTTGCACGATTATAATAATGATTTTTCAAATCGTTTGTTAAAGCTCTAAAGGTAATAATATTTATATATCCTTCAACGTCATAAATACTCTTAAGAGCGTCTTTTTGTTCGTCAGCAGGCAAATTCACAAAATATCTATAGCCGAGCGTGTCTGTGTATTTCTCAATAAAACACTCCCTGCACATTCCGCAATAAAGCGGCATATCCTCAACATATTCTGCCTTTCCGCATTCGGGGCATTCGACTATTTCGTAATAGTCAGATTTTCCGCAGTGCGGACAAACGTGGAAGTCGCCTGATTCGCTGTCCTTGATAAGCTTCGGCGTTTCAAAATCTGCGTTACAATCGTCGCAACGATACATTAAAACTCCTCCCTTATCACTCTGTTAAAAAAGTATGTAAAGATATTAAACGGCTTAAATCCGAGAGTTTTACATAATCTGCGATGATGTAAGTATCTTTTCATCGGTTACTCCTCCTGCGTTCTAAAATCTTTCCGTACAAACCGCACTCCGAAAGCGGTACCTCTCTTAAAACTTTCGCTTCGGGTACTCTGACTTTTCCGTCTGTGTTTATCGGCATAATAATATCTTTAATCTTTACTTCTAATTCGAGAATTGCAAGATTTGACCAGCTTCTGCCGAAGTCAAGAGCCCAAGCCAAATGAGATATATGTATACCTCTTCCACAATTATCAGTTATATCTGTACTGCAATGGGGTTCTGCAACTTTAGAACCTATTGTATACTTGAAATTGCTGTTGTGATTTGATAAAAATTCATTATCGACCTTATGGACAGCCTTATAAAAAATAGCTGTAGTTTTATCGTGCTTGATACCGTAAAAGTTCATAAACTCTTCAATATTCTTAGGCATATAAACCTTACGAGCGTTGCCGGATATCTGAATACGACCACCTGAAAGTTGCCTGTCAACGACCTGCGCATTTCCATACGCTTCAACGGAGCTGTTGCCACACGCTTCAACGGAGCTGTTGCCACACGCTACAACGGAGCTGTTTTCCCACGCTTCAACGGAGCTGTTTTCCCACGCTACAACGGAGCTGTTTTCCCACGCTACAACGGAGCTGTTGTCCCTCGCTACAACGGAGCTGTTGCCACACGCTACAACGGAGCTGTTTTCCCACGCTACAACGGAGCTGTTGCCACACGCTTCAACGC
>CACXFS010000021.1 GCA_902766885.1 uncultured Ruminococcus sp.
CAAGAATAATTAGGGAACTACAACTTGGCGGCAGACTGCGGCGTTTATCTGCAAATTATACCATACCAAGAATAATTAGGGAACTACAACAGTCGGCAGGATTAAGATCCGAGCCGTCTGATTATACCATACCAAGAATAATTAGGGAACTACAACCGTTTACACCCCACTTTCTGTCGGCTCGGGATTATACCATACCAAGAATAATTAGGGAACTACAACCTGTTTCATTACGTCGTAAAGGTTACGATCATTATACCATACCAAGAATAATTAGGGAACTACAACTAATCAATAGTTTTACAAACTGCCGTTAAAATTATACCATACCAAGAATAATTAGGGAACTACAACCATTAAGGTCGTATATTCTTACGGTCGATAATTATACCATACCAAGAATAATTAGGGAACTACAACCGACAGAATGCATACCCGTGACAGCGAAATATTATACCATACCAAGAATAATTAGGGAACTACAACCTAAGCTTGGAGCAATATTCTTCTTCCCACATTATACCATACCAAGAATAATTAGGGAACTACAACTATTAATTTCAAGGCAGACACGGTCGAGATATTATACCATACCAAGAATAATTAGGGAACTACAACTCCGCTGTACGGCTTGATTCTGCGAACTTTATTATACCATACCAAGAATAATTAGGGAACTACAACTATTGTATATCGCAAATGCTATAAAAAGTATTTAAACATTTCATTTAATTATGCTATAATAGTTTTATACTGTTATTATATTAATAGTTTTTGATTTTTTAGGGAAGATTCGAATTTTAATTATTAAAGCATTAATTATTTAAAACTTGTCATAGATTGTGCTTGTCAAAGTACTATTCTTAAGATATATTCTGTAAGGAATTGGAGGGAATATTATGGCGTACAGTGAACTGATTAAGAATTTTGCAAAAATACGTGAGTACATAAGCCAGTTTTTTATATACGGCTTTAAAAGCAGAAATGAGTACGATTCAAAAAGCGCAAGAAGCTATGACAACGAGCGAAGAAGAATTGAAAGCTGGCTCGGTGAATATATGTCATTCAGACAAAACGCCGAGGGTAAGAATGTCTTTTTCGCAGTTGACAGCCGAAGTATTCCGTCAAATCCCCTCTACAATGTATTTAAGGCAAAAAGCTTTACTTCAAATGACATAACTCTGCATTTCTGTATCCTTGATATGCTCGTTGACTGTAACGAACTTTCGGCAGGCGATATTGCAGAAAAACTATCGGTTGAATATTTGAGTGTATTCGAAAACAGCGTTGACCTCGATTTGTCAACAATCCGAAAAAAGCTTAAGGAATATGAAAAGCTCGGTATTCTGAAAAGCAGGAAGCTGGGCAAACAGGTTTTATTCAGCCGTGATGAGTCAGATGTACCGCTTGACAAATGGAGCGATGCAATTAAATTTTTCTCGGAAGTTTCACCGCTCGGTGTGGTAGGCTCTTATCTGCTTGATAAACAAAAAGACATACGAAATACTTTCAGCTTTAAGCACCACTACATACTCCATACGCTTGAAAGCGAAGTTCTTTATCCGTTGCTTTGTGCGATTACAGATGAGTTAACTGTTAACCTTGAAATTGTTTCATTACGCAGTCAAAGAATTTCAGTCCATAAAGCAGTGCCTTTGCAAATAAGGATAAGTACACGCAGCGGCAGAAGATATTTGATGTTCTGGCACATAAATCTCAGACGAATGATGATTTTTAGACTCGACAGCATAAAGAGCGTAGAACTTTTGGACAAGTTTGAGAATATCGAAAATCTCAGAGAAAGTGCAAAGCGTTTTGCCAGTCACCTCTGGGGAGTATCTTCCGGAAAAGACCGTTCTCTTGACCACGTTGAAATGACTGTTTTCGTCGGTGAAAATGAGGAATATATCATAAACAGACTTGAACGAGAAAAGCGTAACGGCAAAATAATTCCTGTTGACAGCCACCACTTTAAATTTGTTACAGATGTTTATGACGCTGTTGAAATGCTCCCATGGATTCGCACTTTTACAGGAAGAATTACAAATCTTACAAGCACAAATTCAACAATGGTTGAAACCTTTAGCGAGGATTTAAAGGCTATGCAGTTTATGTACGGGGGTGATGAAAATGCTGTTCAGTGAGGTTTACGGTAGTTACTTCAATGTGGTTGCAAAGGTGCTTGAACAGGCAATAGACGGCACGCTCACCGACAAAAGTCTGTATGAAATCGTGAGTAAAAATGCGTTCTCCGAAAGCGTTATTAATATTCCGGCGGCACTGAAAAGCGGTGAATGGAAACTTATTACGCCTGAACACAAAACTCCGATTAAACACAAGCCGACAATGCCGCTAACAACACTTGAAAAAAGATGGCTTAAAGCATTACTCGACGACCCGAGAATAAAGCTTTTTGACGTTTCTGCAAAGGGACTTGAAGATGTAAAGCCGCTTTACAATCGTGATACCTTTGTTTATTTTGATAAATACAGCGACGGAGATGACTTTGAAAATCCCGAATACATTAAGAATTTCAGAACCATTTTAAATGCTATAAAAGAAAAAAGAAAGCTTGCTATGCGTTTTAAATCGCATAAGGGTAAAGGATACACTTTGTGCGTAATCCCTCACAGACTCGAATATTCGCAAAAGGACGATAAGTTCAGATTGATAGGTGTAACATCACGTGATACGCTCATAATCAACCTTGCGAGAATAACAAAATGTACTTTGTCAGATAAGTACAGTAAATTCGAGGACAGAGAAGAAAAACGCAGGCTTGACACGTTAGTGCTTGAACTGACAGATGAACGCAAAGCTCTTGAAAGAGTTATGCACCATTTTTCTTATCTTAAAAAGGAAACTGAAAAGCTTGATGAAAAGCATTACCGCATTACACTTGAATACGACAGAGATGATGAAACGGAAATTCTAATCAGAGTTTTGTCATTCGGTCCTATGGTAAAAGTGGTTTCACCGCAAAGCTTTATAAATAAGCTGAAAAACAGAATAAATAAACAGATAAGTTGCGAATTTTGATAAGTTCGCAACTTTTTTTCCACGATTTTCCTGAAAACCCTTGCTATAATAAAGACACAAAAGCACAGACAGCAAGTCCTTTTTATTCTGAATAAGCTACGTTAAAACGGAACTTTCTACAGTGCTTTGTAAGGCGTTATCCGAAAGAAACATACCTTTAGCGGCGTGGGCAATTGTAGCCCACTTCCTGTAATAGTATAATATTCATTTTGAAAGATACATACTGAAAACCGAACTGACCATTCGGGTGTATCTGTATCTTGATGATAACGCCTGAATTATAAACGTAATCGGCACCTCGGAAGGTTGGATTCCTATGGTGTGACAATTACGTAAAACAATAAAGGTGCATACAGCATTTGTTATACATAGCTAAAAAGCACTTGCTTTCGGGGCAAGGGGATTGCACCTTGAAAGGTACAAACAGCAATTTTGAGTAATTCCATGTTGTTTTTATTATGACTCTCATGTACCTTGTAAAATTAAAGGCATCTACAGCAATTTGATGAATAGCTTAATGGTTAAAGCAGAGGACTGAAAATCCTCGTATAAGAGTTCGATTCTCTTTCAAACGGTGCCTTGTAATTCTGATTATTATTTTAAGGAGGGGTTTTCGTGTTGGATTACCTGAAGAATGAAACAAACAGAACATTAACGGAAAACGGAGCGGCAACCTATAGAACAAGCTGTTCGGATTGTCTTGACCTTTTTGCAACAATAGGCGCATTGCGTTTCAGCGATGAAAGTATTATTATCAACCGTTTTATGAAAGCCTATACCGAGAATCCCGACCTTGCAATGAAAATTCTGTTTTTCGCAAGGGATGTTCGTGGCGGCTTGGGCGAAAGACGTGTTTTTCGAATTATCCTTGACTGGCTTGCGCATAATAAAAAAATTTCCGTTTTTAAAAATATTGCGTATATACCCGAATACGGCAGATATGACGATTTACTCGTTCTGCTTGATTCTGACTGTCAAAGCGCAGTTGTTGCACTTATAAAATCACAGCTTGCCAATGATATTGAAGCAATGCAGAATAAAAGCGAAATTTCCCTGCTTGCAAAGTGGCTGCCGTCCGTAAATGCAAGCAATAAGGAAACAGTAAGAAATGCAAAAAAGCTTTCTCGTATGCTCGGTATGAATGAAGCAGAATACAGAAAAACTTTAAGTGCATTGCGTGCTTATCTTAAAATTATTGAAAATAATCTTCGTGAGCGTGACTACACCTTCGACTATTCAAAGGTGCCTTCAAAGGCTATGCACAAGTACATAAATGCATTTTACAGAAATGACAATGACCGTTACAGCAGGTATATTGAGTCGGTTGAGCGTGGAGAGGCAAAGATAAATATATCAACGCTTACACCCTATGATATTATTGCACCATTTTTCAGTGGAAACGTAAGCGATGAAAAAAGAAAAAGCATTGACGTTGAATGGAGAAATCTTGAAGATTTTACCAATAACGAAAATGCGCTTGCAGTCGTTGACGGCTCGGCTTCAATGTATTGGAGCGATGCTATGCCTGCAAAGGTTGCACTCTCGCTCGGAATTTACTTTGCCGAGCATAACAAGGGTGAATTTCATAATCATTTCATAACCTTTTCTGAAAATCCACAGCTTGTTGAAATCAAGGGTGAGGATATTTTTGATAAGGTCAATTACTGCCATAGCTATAACGAATGTGCCGACACAAATATTCAGAAAACCTTTGAGGTGATACTCAATGCGGCGGTTAAAAACAACGTACCGCAAGAGGAAATGCCTTCAAGGCTCTACATAATTTCGGATATGGAGTTTAACCATTGTACTGTTGACGCAGATATGACCAACTTTGAGTACGCCAAAAGTCTGTTTGAACAAAACGGCTACAAGCTCCCCGAGGTTATATTCTGGAATGTGGACAGCCGCAACGCACAACAGCCCGTTAAGCAAAACGAACAGGGTGTCGCACTTGTTTCGGGATGCACGCCGAGATTATTTTCTATGATAACAAGCGGAGATTTATCGCCGTATAATTGTATGATGGAAATTATCGGAAGCGATCGTTACCAAAAAATAACGGCATAAATTATAGGGCGGTGTCACAGGATACCGCCCGTATTTTTTGAGGTGATTAATAATGATTGAAATAAACGGTGCTTACAGCACGGCAAAAGTATTTACAGATAATGTTGAAGAAACTGCAATTTCACAGATTCAACAGCTTTGCAATCAGCCTTTTGTAAAGGACTGCAAAATCCGCATTATGCCCGACGTACATTCAGGCGTAGGCTGCGTAATCGGGTTTACTGCAAATTTAGGTGAAATGGTAATTCCGAATATTGTCGGCGTTGACATAGGTTGCGGAATGCTTACGGTTGAACTCGGCAATACTGAAATTGATTTTGAAAAGCTTGACAATACAATAATTGAATATGTACCAAGCGGAAAAAATACTCACGAGGGAAGAATAGTGCGTTTCCCTCAGCTACAGGACTTACACTGCTACAGAAGCCTGAAAGATACAAAGCGTCTTGAACGCAGTATCGGTACGCTCGGAGGAGGAAACCACTTTATAGAAGTTGATATCGATGAAGAAAAATGCAAATATCTTGTAATTCATACGGGAAGCCGAAATCTCGGAACACAGGTTGCACAGCTTTATCAGAATATGGCTTATGATATTCTTTGCGGAAAGGATAAGCTGTTTGAAACACAGAAAAAGCTGATAGAAGATTACAAGACACAGGGCAGAAGAAGTGAGATTCAAAATGCCATAAAAGAATTAAAGCGAACTTTCAAGGCGAAAACAACCGATATTCCCAAAGAACTTTGCTATCTTACGGGTGAATACCGTCAGCAGTATCTTGACGATATGCGAATCTGCCAGCAATTTGCCGTACTCAACAGAGAAACAATTGCAAACATAATTCTTCAAAAGATGTTCGGCAAAGCTCTTTCCGATTTTGAGCATTTTCAGACAATTCACAATTACATTGATTTGGAAAGCAATATTGTCAGAAAAGGAGCAGTGTCGGCAAAGGACGGTGAAAAACTGCTTATTCCAATCAATATGCGTGACGGAAGTCTTATCTGCATAGGCAAGGGAAACGAGGACTGGAACTGTTCCGCACCTCACGGAGCAGGTAGACTTATGAGCCGAACTGTGGCTTTTGAAAGCCTTTCGCTTGACGAATTTCAAAAGCAAATGCAGGGAATCTACTCCACGAGCGTAACGGAAAGAACGCTTGACGAATCTCCCATGGCATACAAAAATAAGGACGAAATCGTTTTAAATATTTCACCCACAGCTGAAATTGTCAAGACAATCAAGCCTGTTTACAACTTTAAAGCATCAGAATAAAATGTTAAATATTGTAAAATTCAGAAATGACAAACTCCTGACCATGACACGCACTCTGAAAATATCTGTTTTTGTAATTAACGGTATTTATAAAAAGATAATTACGTGTAGCGTAAGAATATCTTAATTTTTTTAATGTAATCTTCCACATACTTTAAGCCTTTGTCCACTTCATCACCATATAAGTACGGTCTGACCAATGTGTTTTTTAACCAAAAACCTTTATCTTTATCGGTTTTTGGTTCATTTTTTGTATTTTTTCTGAATTCCGAATTAACAGGGCAGCCAATATATTCACAGTTTTTTATTTGTGGAGGAATAATAATTTTTATCTGGCGTTCTTTCATATTGATATCGGGATATTCACGTATGATATCCAATACTTTTCCTACGGCTATAACCCCTTTCCCATTAAGATAATAAAAAATATAATCCCCTGTATTTATTCTGTCAGCAAAGTTCTTTTTTGTAATCGGATTTCCAAATATACATATAGTTGGATTTGGTGAGTTAAGCATTTCTTCAACAAATTCCATATTTTTATACTTCAGGTTAGTGTTAATTATTATGCCTCTTTTTAAGATATTTGTTGCTTTAGGAGTGATATTTTGAACAAAGGAATATTCATGATTGGTAATGGCGTGTTCAAAAAATTTCATATAGTTTTCATCTTTTAAATAGTGATTCCAAATCAACACAATTATCTATCTCTTTCATAATGTACCTCCAAAGTCAGAGCATCTCTTTAAAGATATCGTTTTTATTTGTTCTTTTCTTTTCTTTTTATCGCAACGTCAATCCAAGCAGGACCTTCCCAGTCAATAGGAGTAAGTTTATATTCTTTATTTATAAAATCATTCAAAGTGTTCTGAAACTCATAATATTCTCCATTTTCGTTTTTCCATTTACTCCAAGCAACTACTTTTTCTGAATTATATTCTCCACGTTTTCCGTTTTTGCATAGTTTTTTTCATTAAGCGGTAATTTGATACTTTCATTATCCCAGACAGACTCAATAATATAGCTGTCAACAGGTACATGCAGAAACTTTGAAATTTTGTCAATATGTTCTCCGCAACTATCAACGAATTTGTTATTTGATTCTGCATAAACAGAAAAAATTGAATATATCAGGTACAAATATTTCATTGTCATATTAACCCACTTCTGAGCATTTCCATATGTAAAATATTCATCAGATTCAAGTGCGGTTTCATAACAATTAATAAGTTTGTGGCATAAAGAACAGTGCCAGCTATTAAAATACTCTTTATCAATTTTTTTGTGTGATGTATTTATTAAAGCAAGAACATTTTCTTTTATGAGATTTTCTCCTAAATTGTTTTCCTTATCGCCTGAACTGTTTTTTACTTTTTCTATTTTTTCTTTTAATTCATAAGTGAGTTGAGTGTTGAATGCTCCTTGCCGGGTAGCATCGTTGTATGCCTTGCTTATTGCTTTATCCATAACATCGTCAGGTTCACTTTCAAGTGTTATTCCAAAATAACTGAATAATAAAAAGTTAATTGCGTTTGTTAGTTTATTATTATTTTCCATAGTTCTGTCCTCTATAATTCTTATAAATTTCCAATGTTTTTTCTGCCTCTGATATAAGCTTATTTTTTAGTGTTTCCGGCTCAAGCACCACCACATCAGGTGCAAAGCTTTTGGCAAATTGCAGCATTGCCATTTCGTTTACATTAGCCGTAACAGTAACAAAAGAGCCTGTTTCCTCAGTAAATTTCACGTCATTTCCGAACATATCTATTACATCGCTTATCATCGGTTTTGTAATGCGGAATTTTACCGTTACCGTTTTGCTTGAAAACATATAAATATGCTCGCCCATATATTTACCAAGGTTCAGTCGTTGCTTTTCAGCACCGTCAAGCTTTTCAAAGGGTTTTGCAGGTGTGTCAAGTAACTTTATTTCGGCTATTCGGTCAATCCTGTAATTTGATATATCGTTATATTTATCATAATTGCAGATAAGGTAGTATTTACCTTCCTTTGCTGCCATCTGATACGGGTTTATTATGTATTCCCTTATACTGCCGTCCGGTCGCTTGCGATAGTGTAATTTTTTGTCCGTTCCGTATTCGTAATAGTAAAATGATACTTGCTTTTGTTTGCTGATTGCCTCGTCTAAGACATCAATAGTGTAAAATAGCTGCTTGTTATCCATTGAATTGTCTGAAAATGTGGAAATATGCTTTATTCTTGACCTGAAATAAATATTCGAAAGACCTTCAAGCTTTTCAACAAGCTCCTTGCATTGGGAACAGGGGATATGCTTTGAAAAAAGCAGACTGTCGATAAGCAATCTTAATTCTCCGTCAGAAAAATCACGATTCAGATAGAAGTCGGAGAGGATAAGGCTCTCGATTTCTTTACCTTGCTTGTTTTTGTAAATCCTCAGAGATTCGCTGTATTCAATATCATAACCGAACTCAATCAGATTCATAAGATTTCTTTTAACACTTTTTCTGTCAGTTTTCATATCGTATTCATTGTCAAGAATCTCAACGATTTCCTTCTGACTGAGCCTGTGATTTTCGTCTGTATATTTCTTGAGAATGTCAAGGATATTCATAATCAGCAGCTTTTTTGGATGCATAGCGCACATACAAATTCTCCTTAAATAACAGTATTATAACAACTTTTATTGCTAAATTAAATATAACACATATTGGATGAAAATACTATTAAATAATAATTAAAATGCCCGATTTATTCAACATAAACCTTAACCTTACGCAATTCAAGGTGAACAAACCTCGGTTGTTCGTAATTATCACATGCTCCTCGGATTCTGAATACATACACTTTTTCAGGATCGTCCATACAAAAAGAGTTTATTTGCATAAAAAGAGGATTATAAGAATGATTAAAATTAAATGGAACTATTTCTCTTTCAATGTTCAAATCAGATGCAAACCAACCACTTTCAAAATCGCTTAATTCAAATTCGCATGTATCAAATACGTCATAAAACTTTTTATCAAATATTTTATTTTCATCTTCTCCTAAAAAATAAGCTTTCATCATTTCCGGTGTTTTTTCAAGTATTTCTACAACATCCTCGCAATCAAGATATTCCTCAATCATTGCTTCCAGATCACGCCTAAAACCTTTAATATATCCGTATCCGTCAAAAAGTCCGTTTCTGTGTGTAGCAAGTGCTTTAATAGCTGAACGCATACCTTTTTTAGCAGTTTCAAAATCTGAAAAAACTCTGAAAGTCCTTTCAGGAATTTTGTCTAATCCGATAGCTTTTCTTAAATTTGTTTCTTCAATAAGTACATAACATGATTTCATAATAAAAATCCTTTCTTTTATATTTGTGTAATGTTTCATTTTTGTACTATAATAATAACAAAACAGATGCACCAAAAAGGGTACATCTGTCGACTAAGTGTAATATATTATTTGTAGTATAAAACATGCAGATGTAACTGTTTGTCGCCAAAGTAATTGTAGATTATGTTGTGTATGCATAAAATACGGATTTGATATTTTCATATATCTGTATTCGAGCCTAAATTAATTGTGCGACAGCACAACGAATATTGGGCTGAAAAAGCTTGTAAAATGTAATAGTTGTGTTATAATGTGCTCATAAACAAAAGAGATTCGACAGCAAAGGGGCTTCTTAATCGAAGTCCCTTTCTGTTATATCACTTTGAATTTTCGAAAAAGAGGAGATATATTATGACCCCTGAAAAAATCATTGAAAACCATAAGAAGTATGTATTACAGTCATGGAGTAAGCAGGGTAATATAAATCCCATACCCGTAGCAAAGGCAGAGGGAATTTATTTTTACGATTTTGACGGCAACAGATACAGCGATATGTCGTCACAGCTTGTAAATCTCAACGTTGGCTACGGAAATAAAGCAATCGGCGATGCTATCAAAGAACAGGTTGACAAGTTCTGTTTTGTCGGTCCGTCTTATGCAACCGAATCAAAATCAACTCTTGCAGAAATGATTATAGATTTACTTCCCGATTCATTCGGCAAAATCTTCTTTACAAATGCAGGTGCAGACGCAAACGAAAATGCTGTAAAAATTGCAAGAATGTTTACGGGTAAAAATAAAATTTTCAGCCGCTACAGAAGCTACCACGGTTCTTCATTCGGTGCAGGCAACCTGACAGGCGAGCCGAGAAGATACACACTTGAACCCGGTATTCCCGGCTTTGTAAAATTCTTCGACCCGTATGTCTACAGAGAAGCAATTGAGTTTGACTCCGAAGAAGATGCAACAAAGTTTTACCTTACAAAGCTTCGTGAGCAGATAATCTACGAAGGTCCCGACAGCGTAGCCGCAGTCGTTATGGAAACGATTACTGGCTCGAACGGTGTAATTATTCCGCCAAAGGGTTATCTCCCCGGTGTTCGCAAAATCTGTGATGAATTCAACATACTGATGATTTGCGATGAGGTTATGGCAGGCTGGTGCAGAACAGGTGAAATGTTCGCTTTCCAGAATTTTGACGTTGTACCCGATATCGTAACCTTTGCAAAGGGTGTTACCTGCGGATATGTTCCTCTCGGCGGCGTTGCCGTTTCAAAGAAGATTGCCGAGTATTTCGACGACCATCTTCTTTCCTGCGGACTTACCTACAGCGGTCACCCGCTTGCCTGTGCGGCAGGCGTTGCCTGTGTAAATTACTACAGCGAGGCAAAAATTCTCGACAATGTAAGGTCCGTCGGCAAGGTGCTCGGAGATATTCTTGAAGAAATGAAAGCAAAGCACCCCTGCGTGGGCGACGTAAGATATATCGGCCTTTTCTCGGCAATTGAGCTTGTTAAAGACAAAGCTACAAAAGAGACTCTCGTTCCTTACGGAAAAGACCCCGAAGGAATTATGGGCAAACTTGTCGGTATGCTAAAGGAAAAACGCTTTATGACTTACTCACACGAAAATATGCTCTTTGTTAACCCTCCGCTTATTATTACCGAGGAGCAGATTAAGGAAGAAATGGTAAAAATGGACGAGGTTCTTACATATGTTGATAACAACCTGATTTGATTAGAGGTAATAAAATGTCACATTTTGCAATACCAAGCCACATTATCTCGGGAACAGACGTGCTTTCAGAATCCGCTGTGTATTTAAAGACAATGGGAAACAAGGCTTTCATCGTAACGGGCAAGCACGTTGCAGTTTCCGAGATGATGACAAAGCTTTTAAATATGCTTGATGAAATCAAAATTACTTATAAAATTTTCGACGGCATAACGGGCGAGCCTACCGATAAAATGATTGAGCAGGGAGTTGAGCTTTTTAAAAGCTCAGGCTGTGACTTCATCATCGGAATCGGAGGAGGAAGTCCTCTTGATTCGGCAAAGGCAATTGCCGCAATGTCGGTAAACAGCGGTAAAATCTCCGACTATAACGGCGTTGAAATCAAAGGAGCAATCCCACCTCTTGCCGCAATACCCACAACAGCAGGAACAGGCAGTGAGGCTACAAAGTTTACAGTTATAACCGACTCAGAAAAGGGAATAAAAATGCTTTTAAAGGGTGATGTTCTTATTCCTCAGCTTGCAATTGTTGATTCAGCCTTTACCGTGAGCTCACCAAAGTCGGTGACGGCGGCAACGGGACTTGACGCACTCACTCACGCAGTAGAAGCATATACTTCAAAAAAGGCAATTCCGCTTACAGATACTCTTGCAGTTTCGGCAGTAAAAAGAATTATGAAATATCTTCCGATTGCATATAATGAGCCGGAAAACAGCAGTGCAAGAGAGCAGATGAGCCTTGCCGCTCTTGAAGCAGGAATCTGTATTAATAATTCAAGCGTTACAATCGTTCACGGAATGAGCCGACCTATAGGTGCACTTTTCCACGTTCCCCACGGAATGTCAAATGCAATGCTTTTAAAGGAATGTTTAAGCTTTGCAGAGTCGGGAGCATACGAAAAGTTTGCAAACCTCGGACGAGAAACAAAGGTTACTTCCGAAAGCGATACTGACGAAGAAGCGGCTGATAAGTTTATCGACTCACTTCAGAAAATTTGCGATATATGTGAAATTCCGACGCTTGAAAAGTATGGGATTGATAAAGAAGAATATTATTCGCAAATTGATAAAATGTCGCAGGACGCCGTAGCCAGCGGAAGTCCCGGCAATACGGTAAGGGACGTTACCGTAGAAGACTGCAAACGAATTTACAAAAATCTCTATAAATAATTTTAATTAAGGCACAGCAACGGAGCTGATTTTAAGCTTTGTTGCTGTGCCTTTTTTGTATGTATAGGAGGATTAAAGTATGAGCCGGACAAATGCTTATAACCCCAAAAATGACGTTGAAATAGCGATAAACAATGTGTCGGTAGTGTTCAAAGACAACAAGGGTAACGACGTAAAAGCGCTTGATAACGTGGATTTTGATATTCACAAGGGCGAATTTATCTCGCTTTTAGGACCGTCGGGCTGCGGTAAAACAACATTGCTACGAACAATAGCCGATTTGCTTGAGCCAACCTCGGGCAACGTAAGAGTCAGCGGTATGACTCCAAAAGAAATCAGACTGATGCAGAAGTTTGGAATTGTTTTTCAGAGTCCCGTACTTTTTGAATGGAGAACAGTTAAGAAAAATATAGAGCTTCCGCTTGAAATTATGGGCTATTCAAAAAAGGACAGAAGCGACAGGGCAGACGAAATGCTCGAAATGGTAGGACTTACAAAATTTGCAAACCACTATCCTCAACAGCTTTCGGGTGGTATGCAGCAGAGAGTCGGAATTGCAAGAGCCTTTGGTATCCGCCCCGAAATTCTCTTAATGGACGAGCCTTTTTCGGCACTTGATGAATTTACAAAGGAAAAGCTTCATCTTGATTTGCTGAAAATCTGGGAAAAGACAAACAAGACAATCGTCTTTGTTACTCACAATATTCAGGAGGCTGTTTTTCTTTCAAACAGAATCTGTGTTCTTTCTCCTCATCCCGGCAGGCTTTCAGCCGTCGTAGACGTTGACTTGCCATATCCGAGAACAACTGATATGCGTGACACTCCTCACTTCGGTGAGCTTGTTTCAAAGGTAAGAAACAGTTTTGAAGGTGGTAGCTTATGATGAAGTCAATTAACAGGATACGCAGTTCAAAAGCACTGGTAATGCTTGTGTGGGTGCTTGGAATTGTCGTAATCTGGGAGATATTCGCTTTTGTAGTTGCTGCGACAAAGCGCACTCCCGAAAACATACTTCCGCATATCTGGCAGATAATAGCCTCATTTTTTGACCCTAAACCCGTAGCAAACGGTATGAGCTGTACGCAGATTGTTCTGACAAATGCAGGCCAGACGCTTTCAAGAGCAGGACAGGGATTTTTAATCGGTACACTGATAGGTTTTGTACTTGCAATTTTAATGAAACTTTCGAGAATTGTCGAGAAAATAGCCGCTCCGTATCTTATGCTTATTCAGCTTATTCCTATCCTCGGTATGGCGCCGATTATCCTTGCAATGACTCATGACATCGGCTCAAGCCGAATCATCATTGCGGCAATTCTTACATTCTATCCCGTTGCAACAAACACGCTTGCAGGTCTTAACTCGGTTGAAAAGGCAAAATATGAGCTTATGTATTCATATGCCGCTAAAAAATCAACCATTTACTTTAAAATGCTTATTCCCTCGTGTATTCCGTACTTTTTTACGGGACTTAAAATTGCGGCTCCTATGGCGATAACGGCTTCAATCCTCGTCGATACTCTGCAAGGTGACGGAGGCTTGGGCTGTATGCTTTCACAGTCGCTTAAGCATGCAATGTCAATTTACGTTTTCTGGGATATCGTTGTGTTCAGCGCAGTAATCGGCGTGTTGAGCTGTTCGCTGATGGGCTGGATAGAAAAGCTGATTTCACCGCTAAAGCGAATTGAACGCAAAACGAAGAAAAAGGGGGCGGCTTAATTGATTAAGAAAAGAAAAAGCCTGTGGCGCAGACTAAAAGAAAACAGAGCCGTTCAGACATTAAGCACAATTTTACTTCCTGTTTTATTCGGTGTTCTGATTATCGCTCTCTGGCAGGGACAAATACTTCACAAAATCTTTAATACAGATATTAACACTCTACCGCTTCCGTCGAGAATTTGCAGAATCATCCTCGATAATCTTCCGTCAATCGGCGAAAACGCACTCTACACAATAATCGTAGCCCTCGCAGGTTTGATTATCGGCTCAATTATCGGTTATCTTATAGCAGTTTTTGCGTCACTTTTCCAGAAGTGGGGAGCAGGCGGACTGACAATCGTCGGTGCATTCAACGCAATCCCGATTGTAGCTCTTGCTCCTGTTATGTCAAACTGGACAAAGGACGTAAGCAGTGACCCGAATTTCAGAAGTATGGTAGCAAAAACACTTGTTGTTATGATAGTCTGTATTGCAAGTATGAGCATAAACGCTTTTCGTGGCCTTACCGAGCTCAAACCCTTTGCACTTGACCTTATGAGCTCCTATGCCGCAAAAAAACGCACGGTGTTCTTTAAGCTCAGACTTCCGAATTCAATACCATATGTTTTCACCGCACTCAGAGTAAGTGTTCCGATTAGTATTATCAGCGCAGTTGTTTCTGAGTACTTTGCCGAATACATTGTAGGCGTAGGGCGTGAAATCCGAGAGAATATTGTTCTCGGTCAGTACCCTACAGCATGGGCATATATCGTAGTAGCATGCCTGATAGGAATTGCAATGTACGGCTTGCTTATGGCAGTTGAAGCAATTGTTCTTAAAAACAGACGAATCAAAAATTAATTTTACCTTGTTGTTTACCGATTATCGGTTGACATAAATTTTGTAAATGGAGGAATATCAAATGAAAATCAAAAGAAATGCAAAAAAGGCACTCTCATTATGTTGCGCAGCAGTAATTCTTGTATCTGCATTTGCAGGCTGCGGCTCATCATCTTCATCCTCATCATCTTCCTCATCATCGGGAAGCTCGTCGGAATCATCTTCATCAGGCACTCTGATGTCAAATGAAGAAATTATCAAAAAGGCAGCGGCTGACGGCAAGGTCGGTAACTGGGGACTCGGCAACGAGTACGAGATTCTTGCACTTCTCCAGAAATACGACCTCCCGACAGATTATCTTGCAGAGGACTTCACAATGGACGGATTTGACCAGGACGACATCACACTTGCATCTGCAATGACATACAACGAACTCGGTCTTGTAAAGAACGACTATGACGGCGGTTACAAATACGGCGACACTGTAGGCGTAATTGATATGAATGACGAGGGCGTTGCAATGCTCGAAGATAACATTTTCTGCACAAAGAAATTTGCAGAGGAGAATCCCAACACAGTTAAGGCTTTCCTTTATGCTTCAATGAAGGGCTGGAAATATGCAGTTGAAAATCCCGATGAGGCAGCAGAAATCGTATTTGAAGCAGGCTCATCGGTATCAGCCGACCACCAGAGCTATATGGCTAAAGAGGTTGCCAAGCTTGTTACAACCGACACAAAGGGCAATACTGTAAGCGACTACGGTAAGATGGACGAGGAAGCTATGCAGCAGACTCTTGACCTCTGTAAGCAGTACATCCAGTTTGACGACTCTGCGGCTGCTAAAAAGCTCGAAGGCTTTACACTTGACGACATCAGAGACAATCAGTACATTGAAGCCGCAACAGCGTCAACGGACGGTAACTTCGGCAAGCTTGAAAAGGACAAGGTAACAATCCAACTCAAGTGGTTACCTCAGGCACAGTTCATGGGCTACTATGTTGCAAAGGCAAAGGGCTATTATGACGAAGTAGGTCTTGACGTAACAATCACCCCCGGCGGCGGTGACATTTCCGAAACAACAGCAGTAAGCAACGGAACAGTTGACTTCGGTGTAACATGGGTTGCTAACCTCACCTCTGCAAACGCAGGCGGTATGGAACTCCTTGAGGTTGCACAGGTATATCAGAGATCAGGTCTTGAACTTGTATATAAGAAAGAACTTTTCACTAAGTAAAAACTGAATCAAAAATTATTCGTCTGAATGGGCGGCAGAGTATTTGCCGCTCATTCAGGCACAAAATATTAAAGAAAAGGATGGAAACATAATGGATTTACTTATCAAAAACGGTACGGTTGTAACAGCCTCGGGAAGCTTTGAAGCAGATGTAGCCGTTAAGGACGGCAAAATTGCAGAAATCGGCAAAAATCTTTCCGTGACTGCCGAAAAAACAGTAGATGCAAGCGGAAAACTTGTACTTCCCGGTGCGCTTGATGTTCATACACACCTTGCAATGCCCTTTGGCGGTACGGTTTCGGCAGACAGCTACCTTTCGGGAACAAGAGCGGCTGCCTGCGGCGGAGTAACAACAGTTTTTGATTATCCCGTTCAGCATACAGGCGAAACGATTCTCGGACTTGTCAATTCCAAAAAAGCAATCCTCGAAAAAGAAGCGTGTGTTGACTATGCTTTCCATTGCTGTATAACAGACTTAAACGGCGGAGAAATTCTTGAAGAAATGAAAACAGCCGTTGACGAGGGTATTACAAGCTTTAAATGTTTCCTCGTTTATAAAAAGGAAAAAATGATGGTTGACGACGGAACTCTTGTAAAATTGCTTTTAAGGGCAAAGGAACTGGGCGCAAAGATTAATGTTCACGCAGAAAATCCCGACTTGATTGATATAAGAACAGAGCAGTTCTTATCCGAGGGCAAAACAAGTGCGTGGTATCATTACCTAAGCCGTCCCGAATTTGTTGAAGCAGAGGCAGACAAGAGAGCAGTGCATTGGGCAAAGCACCTTGACGCACCTATTTATATTGTTCATATGGCTGATAAAGAGGGACTCGAGGAGTGTATAAAGGCAAAGACGGAGGGACACGAAATCTATGTTGAAACCTGTCCGCAGTACCTTGAATTTACCTGCGACGTTTATAAGCGTGAGGACGGACGTAACTTTGTCTGCTCACCGCCTATGAAGGGACAGGAAAGTCAGGATGCTTTGTGGACTGCACTGAAAGCAGGCTTTATTGATACCGTTGCAACCGACCACTGTCCGTTCCAGAGCTATGAAAAGGACTGGGGCAAGGACGATTTTACAAAAATTCCAAATGGCTGTGCAGGCATAGAAAATCTCTATCCCTATATGCTTGACGCCGCAAACAGCGGTAAAATAAGTTTTGAAAAGGTTGTTGAGGTCTGCTCGACAAATCCTGCCAAAATCTTTGGCTGTGCCGATAAGGGTGCAATTGAAGTAGGTAAGGACGCTGATATTGTAATCTACGACAAGGATAAGGACTTTACAATCAGCGTGAATAATATGCATTCCGACTACGATCACACAATCTGGGAGGGCAAAAAACTGCACGGCTATCCCGTTCAGACCTATTTAAGAGGAAGTCTTGTTTACGACAACGGCGACTTCGTAGGTACTCCCGGTAACGGTAAATTTGTAAAGCGAGTTCCCGATAAAAAGGCGTGATTATATGAGCTACAGTAACCTGATTCTGAAAACCGAGAGCAGTAAATGCCTTTTGTGCAGTGACGCACCTTGTGCGAAAAGCTGTAAAAAAGGCGTGCCGATTGACAGAATCATCCGCAGTGTAAATTTTGATAATATCAGCGGCGCAAGATTCCTTCTGAATAATAACGAGTGTGCCGACTGCATTGACGGCGATTGCGTATCTGCCTGCAACAGAGGAAAATTTGACAACCCCGTTGAGATTACAAAGCTTGCTTTATTTTTAAGCGAGCGTGAATACGTTGAGCCGAAAAACGTTGACCTTTCAACCGATTTGTGCGGAGTTAAGTGTGAAAATCCGTTTTTCCTTTCTTCCTCGGTTGTCGGCAGTAACTACGAAATGGTGGCAAAGGCTTTTGATATGGGCTGGGCAGGCGTTGCTTTCAAAACTATAGGAATGTTTGTTCCTAATGAAGCTTCTCCTCGTTTTGACGAGCTCGAAAAAGAGGACACTTCCTTTGTCGGCTTTAAAAACATTGAGCAGATATCAACCCATACACTTAAAGAAAACCTGAATTTTTTCAGAGATCTTAAAAAGAATTACCCCTCTAAAGTAATTGTTGCCTCAATAATGGGCAGAAATGACGAGGAATGGACAAAGCTTGCATCGCTTTGTGAAGAATACGGTGCAGACGTAATTGAATGTAATTTCAGCTGTCCGCAGATGGTGGGCGAGGGACTCGGAAGTGATGTCGGAATAAATCCCGAACTTGTAGCAGAATATACAGCGGCAGTCAGAAAGGGCACAAAGCTTCCGATTCTTGCAAAAATGACTCCGAATATAACCTCAATGATTCCGCCTGCTGTTGCCGCAATAGATGCAGGAGCCGACGGCTTAGCGGCAATCAATACGATTAAAAGCATAATGAATGTTAATCTCAATTCATTTGTTTCGTCACCCGATGTCGGAGGTTATTCCTCGGTAGGCGGTTATTCGGGTAAGGCAGTAAAGCCGATTGCACTCCGTTTTATCAACGAAATTGCTTCCTGTGAAAAGCTTAAAGGCGTTCCGATAAGCGGAATGGGCGGAATAGAAACGTGGCGTGATGCGGCAGAATTTATCTCAATGGGATGTTCAACAGTTCAGGTGACAACCTCGGTTATGCAGTACGGTTACAGAATTATCGACGACCTTATTGACGGCTTAAAGCGATATATGTCGAAAAAGGACTTTAAAACAATTTATGATTTTCTCGGAAAGGCAAATGAAAAAATCATTCCTGCCGACGACCTCGACAGAAGCTATATCTGCTTCCCGAAGTTTGACAGAGAAAAATGTGTCGGCTGCGGCAGATGTGTTCTTTCCTGTTATGACGGAGGTCATCAGGCTATCAGAATGAACGCTGACAGTAAGCCGATTCTTGACGGCAAAAAATGCGTAGGCTGTCACTTGTGTAAAATAGTATGTCCCGTGGGTGCAATTTCTGCGGGAAAGAAAATAAACAAATAAAATTTTAAGGATGGTGCAAAGATTATGTATGAATGCAGTAAAGACAGAATGCAGGACAAAATTTCAACCTTCAGCAAATTCGGTGACGCAGGTCACGGCGGAATTACAAGATATTCGCTTTCTCCCGAAGCAAAAATGGCAAGGGAGGAGTTTATCAAGCGAATGACGGCAATCGGTGCGGAAATTAAGTCGGACGATATGGCTAATCTTTATGCAACTTTAAAAGGCACAGACCCCTCGCTCCCCGCAATTGTAATGGCTTCTCACTGCGACTCGGTTAAAAACGGCGGTAACTACGACGGTATTCTCGGCGTAATGGGCGCAATGGAGGTGCTTGAAACCGTAGCTGCTGAAAATATCGCTCACAAGCACAACCTTGTTGCAATGATCTGGACGAATGAAGAAGGATCTCTCTATCCGCCTGCAATGATGAGCTCGGGTGTTGTTTGCAACGATTATCTCCCCTCAGACATTGCAAAGAACTTCAAAAAGGAAAATATGCTTGCGTCAAAATCAATTCTTGACCCGACAAAGACCTTTGAAATGGCTCTTGAAAGCTCAGGCTACAAGGGCGATGAAAAGAACAGACTTAATCCAAAGGATTACAAGGCTATGTTTGAGCTTCACATTGAACAGGGACCTATTCTTGAAGCGGCAAACAACGATATCGGCGTAGTAACCTGCGTACTTGGAATGATTAACTACAGAATCAAAATTACAGGTCAGGCAGATCACGCAGGCACAACGCCTATGAAATACCGTCACGACGCACTTTTTGCAGCGGCACAGGTGCTTACCTATCTTCACACAGAGCTTGACAAGCTTGACCCTGAGCTTGTATATACAACAGGTGAAATCCTCTGTCACCCCAATGTTCACACCGTAATTCCCGACTACATTGAATTCTCAATTGACGCTCGTCACGAGGACCCGAAGGTAATTGAACAGGTCGTTGACGTTATAAAGAATATGCCCAAAGAGGTTGCAAAATGTTCTGTAGATTACGAGGTAGCGTGGACAAGAGATACTGTTTACTACGACAAACAGCTTGTTGATTTCGTTCAGGAGTCGGTTGACGAGCTTGGCTATTCAAATCAGAAAATCAATTCGGGTGCAGGTCACGACGCTCAGTTTGCATCTTATATGCTCCCGACAACAATGGTCTTTGTGCCATCAAAGGACGGACATTCTCACTGCGAACCCGAATTCACCTCAACCGAGCTTTGCACAAAGGGTGCGTCAGTATTGCTTAATGCAGTGCTCAAGTGCGACAACGCAGACTGATTTGTTTGGTGATTGATATGAACAACTACATTATTACCATTGCCCGAAGCTTCGGCAGCGGCGGCAAGGAGATAGCGGCTATTCTTTCGGAAAAGCTCGGTATTCCGTACTATGAACGTCAGATTCTAACAATGGCTTCTCAGGCAAGCGGAATAGATGAAAGCGAGTTTGTAGAGGTTGACGAAAAGCTTCACGGAAGTTACCTTGTAAAGTCGCTTACAAAGCTGCCTACAACGAACGTTTTACGACCTGAGTCAAGGGCGTTTGTGTCCGATATAAATTTATATAATATTCAGGCGAAAATCATTGAGGAGCTTTCCAACACCCAGTCCTGCATTATTGTAGGCAAATGTGCCGATTACATACTTCGTGAAAAGTCGAATGTTTTAAGCGTGTTTGTTGAGGCATATACACAGGATTGCATAAACCTCATAAGAAGCAGGGTGTACGTTTCGGAGGAGCGTGCAAGGGATATGAAAAAGCGAACAGACAAATACAGAACTGCTTACTATAAATACTACACAAGAGGGCAGAACTGGCGTGATTCGCTCAATTATGATATGTTCCTTAACACATCAAGGATAAGTAAAGAAAAATGCGCCGACATAATAGCCGACGCAGTAAAGATTAAATTCGGTATTAAATAAGTTCAAGCCTGCTTCGTCAAAAACGGGGCAGGCTCAACGGCTATTAAGCAAAGGTGGGATTTTATGGCTGTAACACTACGATCATTGTGTGAAACTGCAAGCTATCTCTACGGAATGAGAGTAATCGCAGGAAGCGGAGGAATGTCCAATATTGTTCAGTGGGTGCACACTGTTGAGGATATTGAGGTAAGTGAATTCCTCCACGGCGGAGAGCTGATTTTTACAACAGGAATTGCAAACCGCAATCAGGACTGGCTTTTGCCTTTTGTTAAGAATCTTATTCAAAAGCAGGTTAGCGGACTTGTACTTAACATAGGACCGTACATTACAGGAATCCCAAAAGAAGTAATTGATTACTGCAACAAGCTTAATTTCCCTCTGATGGATATTCCCTGGAAAACACGCATAGTCGATATTTCACGTGACTTCTGCAACCGTATAATCCTTAACGAAAGGGAAGAAGAAGACATAAGCCAGGCATTGCGTAATATTGTATTTTTTCCGGGTGACGCTGAAAAATACATACCAATATTAGAATGCCACAATTTTGATTCTGATTTAAACTGCTGTATGGTAGCCGTAAAAGCAGAAATGGCAGACGGTTCACCTGTCAGCAAGGCAGAGGACAGAATCGAACGTCTTATTCATTCATACAAAAAGCCGTGGGGTGGATTTAAAGTGGATATGATAAACTATTACGTTTTAAGCGGCTTTAACCCCGAAGAAATTGAACACCTTGTGAGTGATATACAGGCTTTGCAGTACAACCACCTTTCAATAAAGCAAATATGCATAAGCGTTGGTATGACAGCCGGAAAATTGTCCGAGCTTTCAAAAAACTATCAGATCACATCAAGGCTGTTTGTTGTATCACAGAAGAAAAAGATTTCACCTTCCTATTATGACAAAATGGGAATGAAAAAAATACTTCTTGCCGTTGATAATATTGAAGTACTCAAGTCTTTTTACGCCGAAAATCTTATGAAGCTAAAAAGCTACGACAACGAAAACGGCACTGACTATATGGGTTTTCTGCGTATGTATCTTGAGTATGACGGAAGTGTTCAGAAGGTCGCCGAGGAAACCTTCGTTCACCGCAATACTATTAACTATCAGCTTGCAAAGGTGAAAAAAATCCTCGGAAATGATATGAAAACGCTCGAGGACAGGCTTAACCTTCTACTGGCTTTTTATATTGAAATGCTGATATAAACAGTCAGTCTTTGCAAATCTTGATGACGAAAAAAGTAATTGATTTGCTCAACAGAAATGAAGAAAAGCTAATAGCAACGCTTTCAAAGCAAAAGAAACATATTGGCAAAAAGTAGAAAATGATAAAAGCCCGATAAAATCGGGCCTGAAAAATTTAAAAATATGAAATTCAAACACGGGAGTTTTGATGTAAAAGAAGAAAAAACCTCGGTACGCGATTTGCGTACAGAGGTATTCGTTTGGTGCGGATAACAGGACTTGAACCTGCATGAAATTGCTTTCACATGGACCTGAACCATGCGCGTCTGCCAATTCCGCCATATCCG
>CACXFS010000022.1 GCA_902766885.1 uncultured Ruminococcus sp.
GCTGATTTTATGTTGATATATTGGTAACGTTTATTTTTAAGTGTAGGGAACAGTCTTGACTGTTCCGCAGGGTTACAGCTAACCTATGGGCAATCGGAACGGTCAAGACCGTTCCCTACATTTAGGATAAAACTAATAAAAACTCATCTCTGCGGCAACGCTGCATATTAATAAATTCGGGCAATAAACCTTTATTCCATTGCAGCCTATCTACTCGACCATAATTCCGAATTACGCATTACGAATTCCGAATTAAAAAAGGTCGGGCAACCGTTTTTTCAAAACTATCCGACTTTTCCGCCCAATCTGCCCGTCGAGGCACTCGACCAAAATGAAAACGCCAAACCCTTACGGAAGGTTTGGCGTTTTCTGTTCTTTAAAAAATGAGGGGTACAAGTACGAACCTCTACGTCGGTTCGTATTGAGGAGGGTAGAACAATTATACTCTGACGGTTGCGGTTCCGTCTTTTGAGTACGCTTATATTAAACTATATTAGTTTGAAAACTGTGTGAATTTAAATTGAAATTGCTTTGAAAACTATATGTTTTTCGCAAGAATTTTTGTCGATTTTATGCACAAAAAACTATTTTATGTCATATTTAAAATTTTCTTAAAAAAGTAAAACAAATGTTTGATTTTTCTTCTTATATATGGTATAATTTAGTCGGAAAGGTGCGTGATTTTATGAAACCCTTAAGCAAAAGCCAGCAGAAAATTCTGGATTATCTCAAGGAATGTTCCTCCGAGGGCAGAGTGCCCTCTGTGCGTGAAATATGCAGTAAAACGGGGCTCAGCTCAACTTCAACTGTTCATCATCACCTTACGGCACTTGAAGAAAAGGGGTTAATATCCCGTGAACACGGCGTTAACAGATGCATAAAAATCAGCGGTGAGGAAAAGTCGGCAGGAGTGCCCGTGCTCGGACGAGTTGCCGCAGGCTACCCGATTCTTGCCGTTGAGGACATTGAGTGCTACGTGCCTGTTCCCGAAAGCCTCAAGCGTGGCAGAGAACTTTTTGCACTGCGTGTTCAGGGTGAAAGTATGATAAACGCAGGTATTCTCGACAACGATATTGTCATAGTTAACCGCACTCCCGTAGCCGAAAACGGCGAGATTGTGGTTGCACTTGTCGGCGATGAAGCAACCGTAAAAAGATTTTACAAGGAAAACGGTCATTTCAGACTCCAGCCCGAAAACGACAGCTTTGAGCCGATTATAGTTGACGAGGTCGTACTGCTCGGCAAGGTAATCTCTCTTGTAAGGTATATGGAGTAAACATAATTATTCAATACACAAATAAAGGCAAGCTCTGCAATTTGAGCTTGCCCTAATTTAACTCTCAGCGTTCAGATATGCGTTCAGGCGTGTCTGAACGTTTTTTTCAAGATTTCTGTAGAAAAACTGGTAATCGTAAATGTGATAAACACCTTCGCCCATTATGTCGAGCGACGAGGGATAATCCTCTGACGAAATGTCCGTCACCTTGAGCGTCCCACGCTCGCTGTCGATATATGCGCCCGTTAGGTTTTCAATCTCATTTGTAATATTGCCGCTGTAATCGGTAAAGCAAGCGCCAAGGTTTTCGCTCTTGTCGGCTTTGGTTGAATCGGTTTTCCAGTTGAGCGGATTTATTGAAAGCGTTTTAATGCCCTGCGGCACCATAAGCGAGGAGCTGACGCTCTCAGCCTCGCTGTTAAAGGAAATTACAACTCCCGTGTCGCTCTCGCCCTGAGCCGCCTTTAACTGCGGATATTCATTAACTTCTTCCTCGGTGAATCTCCAGCCGATTGCGTAGCAGGCTACAAGCTGTTTCTGCCTCTGTTCGTCACCAAAACACTCCTTTACAAGCCTTATGCTCATATCGGCACCCTGCGAAAATCCCGCAATAATTATCGGTCTGCCGTCGTTGCAGTTGCGCATATAATATTCAAACGATTCCTTGACGTCCTCAAACGCCTTTTCAAGACATTCTGTGCGAACTTCCTCGCTCATAGCGTAAACCGCAAGCCCTATCTGGCGATAATACGGAGCAAAGAATCTGCACTCATCGTCATAAATTCCCTTCTCCATATTTGTTGCGCCGAGGAAATTTTCTTTGGTTTCTTCATCATCAAGCGACATATTGTACTCACTCTGTGAGCCGCCGTAAACTGTGGGACAAAGGAAGAACACATCGGCTTTTTTGTCACTTTCTTCATTTTCAAAGTACGCCCAGTTTTCTTTGTCGGCGTATTTTGAATTTTCTATAAAAGGCGCAGAGGTTTCCTGCGTTGTCTGAGCGACAGTTTCCGAAACGGACGACTGTGGTTGCGCAGAACAGCCGCCAAGAACGACTGAACCTGCCAGAATCGCAGAAAGCAGAATCGCAAGCAGTTTTTTCATAATTGTTCATACCCCTTTTTCAATCCGCTGATTTACAACAACTTCTGAACCTTTCGGAACAGTCAAGACTGTTTCCTAAATTATTTTTTTCAAATTAATTCTAATACTATGATATAATCGGTCACCCGAACGTTACCGATATAACCATATAAAATGTCAGGCAGTATTTTCTGCTTTACTAATTCCGAATTAAAAAATTACTTATCCTCAGCGAGCGTAACCTCAACTTCTCCTGTAGAGTCATCCGACATTCTGTAATACTTGATTACAATTTTATCACCCGGCTTGTGAGTTTCAAGTATCTCGTAGATATCGCTGAATGACTCAATTGTTTCGTCGTCAATTCCCGTAATAATATCGTCTTTTTTAAGTTCTGTACCGTCGCACGGACCGCCCTTTGAAATCTCGTCAACAAGTATTCCCATCGGAATACCGTAAGTCGAAGCGGCAGTTGAAGAAATGTTGCTTCCCGTAATTCCTATCTTTACTCTGCCCTCGACATAGCCCTTTTTCATAAGCGTATCGACTATATCCTTTGCAGTAGCCGACGGAATTGCAAAGCCCATTCCCTCGTACTTTTCGGAAACAATCTTTGAAGTTGCAATGCCGATAACCTGACCGTACAGGTTTACAATCGGTCCGCCCGAGTTTCCGGGGTTGATTGCGGCATCGGTTTGAATGTATTTTACAAGGCTTGTAGACGACAGCTTTCTGTCAACTGCCGAAACAATGCCCTTTGTAATGGAATTCTGATAATCAAGTCCGCCGGGGTTGCCGACAGCAATAATATCCTCGCCAAGCTCAATCTTTTCGGAGTCGCCGAAAGTTGCGGCTTTAAGGTCTTTTGCGTCGTCCATTTTCAGCACTGCAATATCGGTTCTTGAGTCGTATCCTACAACGCCTGCATTGTAGGTCTTGCCGTCCGATGTAACGACCTGCAAAAGATATTTTGTCTTGCTGTTGCCGATAACGTGGGCGTTTGTAACAACATATCCGTCGGAGGTGATGATGATTCCGCTGCCCTGCGTTGCAGATTTTTCAACGGTTGTAATCTCATCCGTATAGCCGACAATTCCGACTACGGAATCCGACACCTTGTTAAACGCATATTCTGCGGTATATTCCTTGTTTGTGTCAGCGTCTTTTGGCTTGCTTTCAAGCGCAAGCCCCTTGTAATTCTCGTCAACCTTGTCGCTGTAGTCCGACTCCTTGTGCTCGGAAGCGGGTTCCGTTGTCGGCTCTGTGCTCGGAACATTATAGCCGTAATTCGGCATTGTAAAGTCAAAGCTGTTAGCTGAATTATTATTCTGACTGCTGTTGTTTGATGTCATATAAACGAAAAGTCCCGCAAGGCTTCCGAAAAGCAGAACGCAAAGCACGACAATAATCACGACAAGTCCCGTATTCGCCTTCTTTTTCGGCGGTTTCGGGGGCATAGGCGGATAGGGCGCATATGTATTGTACTGCGGCGGTACATTCTGATTATTCTGAAAATTCGGATTGTACTGATTTTGCGGATTCGGGTTATACTGAGCCTGAGGATTATATCCGCCGTAATTTACATTCGGGTTGCCGTAATTATTCTGAACAGGCATTCCGTTCTGAGGGTAGTTCACACTGCCCGAATATTGCGGGTGCGAATAATCATTATGCGGAGCATTTCCGTAATCAGGTCTTTGCGGAGTAAAGTCGGGATTCTGCTGATATGTTTCCTGCTGTGCGTTTTGTACCTCGGGAGCACTCTGCACAGGTGCAGTCTGATTTTCAGCAATGAAAGGCTCTGCACCGTAATTCATTTCCTGAGTCTGTTCGGACACAGGATTTGTATTTTGCACAGGCTGTTCATTCGGCATTTCAGCCGCAGTCGGCTCGGAGTTATTAACGCTCTCGTCCTCGCTTGCAGAAAGAGTCTGCGGATTTGCAGGAACATCACTGCTTTTATCGGTAAATGGTTTCTGCGGAGCAGAGCCGTAAAAACCGTTTTCAAAGTTATTATTGTTTTCCATTTTTATATCTCCTGTTCGGTATTTAAATTTTATTAATGTAGCGGCGAATTGTGTTCGCCATAATGTATAAATTGTTTCACAATTTATACATAGGGACGTCAGGTATGCCGTCCCCTACGCCAATATAGGAAACTTTTGTATTACAGTCGTAGGTGCACGGCGTGCCGTGTCCGTATTGACTATCAAATGCAACCGATTATATCATTATTATAGTGACCAGCAAACATTTCCGTAGGGGACGGGTTCCCACACGTCCCATTCACAAAAATTGCAATGCAATTTTTGTGTGGACACGGCACTCCGTGTACCTACGTCAACGTTTGCTATTACTCCACCGCTAAATTATAGTTTAATTATACAACTTAAATTTTTCAAAAGCAACAAAGTAATGAAACAAGTGTGTGAGTAAATTATGAAAATTTCGTGATTATTCATCAAAATACGCCGATAAACAAGGCAAATTGATAAATTGTTAAAAAATTATCAAAAAGTTTCCGGAAAAGACTTTATATTTAAAAAAATTTATTGTATAATAAAATTAACTCAACAGGGAAAGACGTTTTTCTGCTGAAATTTTTTACAAAAGGAAGATTAAAATGCCATTAGTAAATGCTAAAGAAATGCTTACAAAAGCAAAGGCAGGCCACTATGCAGTAGGTCAGTTCAACATCAACAACCTTGAATGGACAAAGTCAATTCTTTTAACAGCACAGGAGCTTAACTCTCCCGTAATTCTCGGTGTTTCCGAGGGCGCAGGAAAATATATGTGCGGCTACAAGACAGTAGTTGGTATGGTTAACGGAATGCTCGAGGAGCTTAACATCACAGTTCCCGTTGCACTTCACCTTGACCACGGCTCATACGAAGGCGCAAAGGCTTGTATCGAAGCAGGCTTCAGCTCAGTAATGTTCGACGGCTCACACTATCCTATTGAGGAGAACATCGAAAAGACAAAGGAACTCGTTGCAACCTGCGAAAAGCTCGGTCTTTCACTTGAGGCTGAGGTTGGCTCAATCGGCGGCGAGGAAGACGGCGTTATCGGCGCAGGCGAATGTGCAGACCCGCAGGAATGCAAGCAGATTGCAGACCTCGGCGTTACAATGCTCGCAGCAGGCATCGGCAACATTCACGGCAAATATCCCGAAAACTGGCAGGGCTTAAGCTTTGAAACACTCGACGCTATTCAGCAGCTCACAGGCGAAATGCCCCTCGTACTTCACGGCGGCACAGGCATTCCAGCAGATATGATTAAGAAGGCAATCTCACTCGGCGTTTCAAAGATTAACGTAAACACAGAGTGCCAGCTTGCATTTGCAGCAGCAACAAGAGAGTACATCGAGGCAGGCAAGGATCTTCAGGGCAAGGGCTTTGACCCCAGAAAGCTCCTCGCTCCCGGTGCAGAGGCTATCAAGGCTACTGTTAAGGAGAAGATGGAACTCTTCGGCTCGGTTGGCAAGGCATAATTCTGCACAACTGAATGTAAATTTAAAATTAAAGGTCGGGTTAACCTCAAAACGGTTGCCCGACCTTTTTGTTTTATTATTATATGGTTATCCATTCTAATAAAATACACCGTAATTTAGCGTTGGAATTATAGCAACGTTGACGTAGAGACACGGCGTGCCGTGTCCCTACTACGGTGTTAATTCTAAAATTTATCAATTTTGTCATAAAAATAACCACACTCAAATGTAGGGAACGGTCTTGACCGTTCCGAGTCGGTTAAGAGTTGGCTTGTAAATCAGCGGAACGGTCAAGA
>CACXFS010000023.1 GCA_902766885.1 uncultured Ruminococcus sp.
GTATCTTGCCTAAGAATCAGAAAAATGTTTGACTCCCGAGATACCGAGTTTTAAATCATATCCGACTTTTATAACGGACTAAAAAATTATCGTTTATCTCACAAACCTAACTTATAATATCAGCCTATTTAAAGGGATAATCACATACAAAT
The DNA here is from genome assembly GCA_902766885.1 of uncultured Ruminococcus sp. Lineage (GTDB taxonomy): Bacteria > Bacillota > Clostridia > Oscillospirales > Acutalibacteraceae > Ruminococcoides. The sequence goes on from CACXFS010000023.1 coordinate 153, forward strand.
AAATTTACTGTTCATTTTAGCGGTTTTGTGCTATAATATGGGTATCTTTATCCGGAGGTATCGTTATGACCGACTTTATGCAGAACGTATATGTTATATTATGGGGCGTGCTTGCACTGCTGACCTTTGCAGTCGGAATCAAGCAAAAGGCTCCGTATGCTTTTGTGATTTCAGCCTTCTTCGTTTTTATGACGGTGTGGTATGCGCTTGACGCTTACAGCGGAATGGATATGTTTGCGGGCACTTTGGGAATCGTTTTCAAGGTTGTGCTTGTTATCGTTCTGGTTTTGTTTGTCGGAGCATATATCCTCTCAAAGCGCAGAGGAAACGGAAAATAAACTTTTTCGGATATTTTGCAGGCGGTATATTGAATTAAAATTAATCGCATATACTACATATTGTTATCAAAAATTTTTTTGCGTAAATTATGCGAAAATTCGCAGTTTTTTTCGAAAAACACTTGCGTTTTAAATGCTTTTGTGGTATTATAATACCCATATGACCGATATTTTAAGGAGGTGGGACAATGCCAAACATTAAATCTGCAAAAAAGCGTGTTAAGGTTATCGCTACTAAAACAGCTCGCAACAAGGCTACAAAATCAGCTTTGAGAACAGCAATCAAAAAGGCTTACATCGCTGTTGACACTAACGCTGACAACAAAACAGAGGCAGTTCGTCTTGCTATCAAGAAAATTGACCAGGCAACAGCTAAGGGTATTCTTCACAAGAATACAGCAGCAAGAAGCAAGTCTTCTCTTGCTAAAAGACTCAACGCTTCAGCGTAAGTTAAACAGACTAATAACAGAACACACTTAAAGCAGAGATTTTCTCTGCTTTTTTTGTTTTTCTGTTGACTTTTTTATAAAAAGTGATTAGAATATAATTACATAATCAGCAGATAATACTATACTATGGCGTTTTAAATATACTCTTGCGCCCTACGAATTGGAGGATTCAGTATGAAAAATAAAAAATTCGCTTTAATCATCGGCATCATCTCCGCTGTTGCGGCTCTTTCCGCTGCGCTCACCGCTTTCTTTATCGTTAAGGATAAGCAGAAAAAGGACGACGAGGAGCTTATGGAATACCTCGACAGCTCAATCGAATAAGCGGAGTACCTCCGCAGGCAACGTGACGTTGCAGACAAATCGTGAATAAAGGTCGGGTGTAACCGCAAAGTCGGTTGCCCGACTTTTTTGTTAGTAGGGTAAGCCCTATGTGACCGCCCGTGCGTGTCAAGGCAATGCACACTGAAAAACGAGGTTTTAAAATGGTTGAATTTGAACTTGAACGTCTTTTAAATGACGCAAAAAACGATAAAAATTTAAAGTCCGAGCTGATTAAAACAAAAAACAGTGAAAATCCCGTTGAGGACTTCTGCACTTTCTGTCAGAGCAGGGGCTACAACGTAACAATCGGGGAGCTTTTAGCCAGCGGTCAGGACTCAAACGACGCCAAGCTGCGCAGTGTAAACGGCGGCGGAGTAAACGGAATTGACGGCTGGGACGACGCTTACGAGCAGTTTTTCCTGACGCTTGAATGGACGTGATTTTATGAAAAAGTCGAGTGCCTCGACACGCAAATCGAACGAACAGATTGATATTATCAAAATTCCTTTAACCGACCGTTTCGGAGTAATTTCCGGTAAAGTGAAGAATATCTACCCGTCTTATTTTGAAAAGTTCAGGTGTATTGCCGACAAATGCCCCGACAGCTGCTGTAAGGGCTGGGACGTTGTGGTGGACGATGAAACAAACGAATATTACAAGACCGTCGGCGGTGATTTCGGTGAAAAACTCAATAGACTGACCGAAATTGACAGCGACGGCGACAGGATTTTTATTTCGCAGAACGAAAGGTGTCCGTTCTGGAACGATGACGAGCTTTGCGATATCTACATAAACCTCGGCGAAAAGCACCTTTGCAAGACATGCAGGGAATTTCCGAGGCTCACGCAGGACTACACTGTTTTTACGGAGCACCTTCTGTCATTTGCCTGTCCCGAGGCGGCTCGGCTGATGCTCGGCTCAGACAACGCATATGACGATTTCACAAATTACGCTTTGGATTTTTCCGAGTGCGATTACAGCGCAGAGCTTATGCGTTTTCTGCTCGGCGCAAGAGAAAAATTAAAGGGCATTTTTACAGACAAAAGCCTGCCGTTTTCAGAAAGACTGAATGTTGCTGTGCAGTTTTGCGAAAAGGTGCAAAGTGCAATTGACGAGTTTGACTACAGTGCCGACATTTCGATTGATATGAACCGCAAAGAAGATATTATACATAAAAAGTCGTTATCATGTATATTTGAAATGCACAAGGAATTTGATATTATGACCGATGAATGGCGGGAGATTTTGTGCAAAGCATCAGAACACGCTGACGAGCAAATTCCCGAACGGTATGACGATTTATTTGAGCGTATGGCACTTTACTACATTTACAGGTATTTTCTGACCGCAGTTGACAGCATGGACGTTATGTGTACCGCAAAGCGGATATTCTGCGCATACGTTGTAATCGGATGTGCGCTTATGACAGGCGAGTACAAAGCCGAAAAGCTGTTCTGCCTGTACTCAAAAGAGGTTGAACATTCATACGATAACGCCGAATATTTTACTATGTTTTAGAAACAGGATACTATCTATAAGTTACCGAATTATCTTTAGTGTAGGGAACGGTCTTGACCGTTCCGATTACCTATAGGTCAGCTGTAACCCTGCGGAACAGTCAGGACTGTTCCCTACATATCATTTTACAAATGCCAAAAGGTCGGGACACCGTTCTACAGCGGAATCCCGACCTTAATTTTTATCTTATTTTAATAAATATTATTCTGCCGTTGTTGCGCTCTGTCCGCCTACTGCGTTAGTGAAAAGTTCTTCGTAAACAAATTCGGCAAACTTCTTACGCTGAGCTTCCATATCGGACAGCCTGATTACCGAGCCTGACGGAGTGTCGTCGTCATAATACCAGAGTCCTTCCTCCGGAATATAGTACTGCTCAACGTCATACTGCAGGTAAGTCAGCGCACGAGTAACAAGAGCTGTAATTTCGTCCTTCTTCAGGTTTGTTGTTACAAGCGGACCGATTGAGCTTACGATTGAAACAATCTGACCGAGGTCAGCGTTTCTCATACTGTCAAAAATTGTTTCAAGTAATTTTCTCTGTCTTGAGGTTCTGTCCCAGTCGTCGCCGTCAATTCCGATTTCGTTGCCGTCCTCGCCCTTTGAAAGGCCTCTGTTGCGGGCATACCACAACGCTTCCTGTCCGTCAAGATGAACAACACCGGGAGCGTCGGTGATTGTTTTGGGAGATTCGACCTGACCGTTTTTATACATCTGGTAGTTGATATAGTCGATTTCATCCTGCGAAAGCTCTATGTCAACACCGCCGAGAGTGTCGATAATTTTCTTAAAGCTGTCAAAGTCAACAACTGCATATCGGTCAACCTTTATTCCGAAGTTAGCCTCAATCGTCTGAATTGAAAGCTTTGCTCCTCCGAGCGTGTAGGAGGAATTGATTTTGTCGTAATCGTGACCGGGAATGTAAACATAAGTATCACGCTGGAACGAAGTAAGCTTGAGCTTTTTGTGACGGTTGTCAATCGAGAGCATAATCATTGTGTCGCTTCTGCCGTGTTCGTCAGCGTCGTGATTGTCCTCACCGAAAAGCATTACATTTAGTACCTTTGAATCCTGCAAAAGCTCGCCGTCCTCAACGGTAAAGCCCGAAATATCACCCGAATTATCCGAAGTTGTCGGGGAAGTTGACGCAGGATCGTCCTTGATTTCCTTGTAGTTAAGCGAATTCAGCAGACTGTAAACATAAATCATACCGCTTCCGCCGATAAGGAAAATAATTGAAAAAACTATGCACAAAATGCGCTTTACTCTGCCTTTTTTATTATAAACCTTCCTGATTTGCGAGTTAGAACTTATGTCAACAAGATTATTTTTTGTATCGTTATTTGCCATACTGTTCCTCCGTTAAGGTGGCGTCGTCTGAATACGGCACACAGCCGATGATTGCGACAAAGGTTGATATACATAAATAAACAATAATATCTATAGTATTATACCACTATAATTCGAATAAATAATTCTTTTTTCGAAGTATAATTTCTTGTAAAGCGTAATTTTATGCAGAATTTTATCAATTTATAAACAAATTTAGTCCTGTTCATCAAGAGAAAGATAGAATGAGGGCAGAAATTCCTGCTCAAAAACCTCACATTCAGGCATATTCATTGCGTGAATTGCGTTTTCGGTTGATTCCTTTGCCTTACGGAATTCATCGTTGCCCATTCGCATTTCGTCAATGCACTTTATCAGTGCAGAAAACTTGTCCGCCGCCTTGACAAACGGCTTGAGCTCGGCGTCATTAACACCGTTCATTTTGATTATGCCCTCAAAATCTTCTTTAAAATCATCGGGGAGCATTGAAACAAGCCTGTCAGCCGCATTATTTTCAATCTCCTTGTACGCCTGCTTGATTTTCGGGTTAAAGTATTTTACGGGAGTGGGCATATCGCCTGTGATAATCTCGGTTGAGTCGTGAAAAATCGCAAGCAAAGCCGCTCTTTCCGAATCGTAGCTGTTGCCGAACCGCTTGTTGCTTATCAGAACAAGGCAGTGGGTAATCATCGCAACCATAAGGCTGTGTTCGCACAAATTCTCATATTTCGTGTTATTCATCAGCCCCCAGCGGTTGATGTACTTCATTCTCGACAGCATTGCGTAAAAATGTGACTGTTTCATAATCTTAATCTCCTGTTTTTTTACAAAAATTAGTGCAAATTTCATTTTAATATGGTATAATATATTAATTAACAATTTCGGCGGCGTTGCCGGTCGAGTGCCTCGACACGCAAATTATTATTGTAGCGGCGAACTGTGTTCGCCATATTTCATAAATTGCGTTGCAATTTATGAAACGGGACGTCAAGGATGCCGTCCCCTACGGATATAGAGGAAACGTTTGTATCTAATTTCGTAGGGGACGGGTTCCTACACGTCCCGAAACGTTACCAATATATCAACATAAATTCGGCAAACAAGCCTTTTCAAACAGCACGCACTATTATAAATCCGGAGCGTAGCGACCCTCAATTGTTAATTGTTAATTGTTAATTGTTAATTGTAATTATACTATTTTTAAAATAAAAGTCAAAGATTGCAGAAAATTATCGGAGAAATTTAATGACACATACGCTTAAACGTACGACGCTTAAAAACAGGCATTATGCACTGCTCGCATTCGGGCTTGCGCTTTTAGCCGCATCAATACTTTTTATTCCGTTCATCATCGCAAACAACGGAGTTTTCTACTACTACGGCGACTTCAATGTTCAGGAAATTCCGTTTTATCAGCTCTGCCACGACGCTGTAAGAAACGGCGAAATCGGCTGGAGTCACACAACCGACCTCGGCACGGACTTTTTGTCGAGCTACAGCTTTTATCTTCTCGGCAGTCCGTTCTTCTGGCTGACAATTCCGTTTCCTAACGAATTTGTGCCGTATCTTATAGGGCCTCTGCTTATTTTAAAATTCGCCTGTGCCTCTCTTGCGGCTTATCTCTATCTTAAAAGATACGTTTCAAACAAAAGCTACGCCGTTTTAGGCGGACTGTTGTATGCCCTTTCGGGATTTTCAATCTACAACGTGTTCTTTTTCCACTTCCACGAGCCTATGATTATGTTTCCGCTGCTGCTTGCGGCGCTGGATTCATTCATATACGACAAAAAGCGTGTTGTGTTTGCAATTGCTGTGTTTGCCGCCTGCGTTGTAAACTACTACTTCTTTGTCGGACAGGTTTTGTTCGTTGTGATGTATTACCTTATGATTATGCTCACCAAAACCTGCCGCTTTAAAATCAAGGAATTTTTTATTCTTGCAATTGAGGTTATTATCGGCTTTGCCGCTACGGCTTTCATACTTCTGCCGTCGGTAATCGGGCTTATGGGCAACCCGAGGCTTGACAGCCTGCCTAACGGCTGGAACTCGCTTGTTCACGATTTGCCTCAGCGTTACTGGCTGATTATAATCGGATTCTTCTTTCCTGCCGATATGCCTGCGTTCCCCGTATTTACACCCGACTCAAACTGCAAGTGGGCGTCGGTTGCAGGCTGGCTTCCCCTGTTCGGCATGACGGGAGTTATCGCATTTTTGCAGACAAAAAAGCGTGACTGGCTCAAAAAACTCATTACGCTTTTAATGCTCTTTGCTTTTATCCCCGTGCTCAACAGTATGTTCCAGCTGATGAACAGTTCAATCTACTACGCACGCTGGTTTTATATGGTTGTGCTGATGATGTCGCTTGCGACAATCCGTGCTGTTGAGGACAACGAGGCAAACTGGAACAGGGCGGTTGCGTGGTCAACGGGAATTACCGCAGGAATTGCCCTGCTTATCGGACTTATGCCGAAAATTACCGAAAACGACGACGGAACAGAGAAGCTTTCAATCGGCGTTCAGGCAACATTTGAGCGTTTCTGGATTTACGTTCTGATGGCTCTTATGAGTATTCTCGCCTTTGTGCTGATTTTCAAAAAATTCAAGGGCAGAAATCCGCATTTTGCAATCGCCTCAATTACGGGCGTATTAATTGTTTCGCTTGTATCCTCGGCATTTATAATCACGACGGGAGTTCTTTCAAGCTCTACCACAAAACCTATCAAAGAGGATATTCTCAATTCACGGGAGGATATTGAAATTGATGATTTGGAGGAGGTAAGGAGCGACTTTTACGAGTGCGTTGACAACACCGCAATGCACTGGAAAATTCCGAGCATAAACTGCTTTCAGAGCTCCGTTTCAACCTCGATAATGGAGTTTTACAGTGAAATGGGAATCACCCGTGACGTTGCGTCCCGTCCGAGCACCTCAGCTTACGGACTGCGCGGACTTTTCAGCTGTAAGTACCTCTTTGACTACAGGGCTGACGGAGAGTCGGGCAGTGACAATTCATTTATCAACGAGGACGGAGATACCAAAATGCCGTACTGGAAGTATCTTAAAACCTGCAACGGCTTTGATATTTACGAAAACGAGTGTTACATTCCAATGGGCTTTGCCTATGACTCCTATGTAACCGAGGAGGAATTTGACCGTGTCGGCGACATTCACAAAACCGAGGCAATTCTCTACTCAATGGTACTTTCGAAGGAGCAGATGAAAAAATACTCCGACATAACAGGCTACAGCGACAAAAAATACAAGCTCCTTTACGGCAAAAATCCCGAATATTTTGACAGCGTTGTCGATAACTACAGATACGGTGACAAAAATTACAAGGAGCAGTGCACAAAGCTTGCGTCATCAAGCTGTTCAAGCTTTGAATACACAAAAAACGGCTTTAAGGCTGAATACAACAACCAATCAGACGACAATCTGCTGTTCTTCAGCGTGCCGTACAGCGAGGGCTTTTCGGCAAAGGTAAACGGAGAAGATGTTGAAATTGAAAAGGTAAACTACGGCTTTATGGCAATAAAGGTTCCGGGATATACAGACTGCGAAATCGAGTTCACCTACGAAACACCCGGACTGTCGGCAGGAATTAAAATCAGCCTTACAGCACTTTTTGCATTTGCGGTTTATGTTATAACAATAATAATCTACAAAAGAAAAAGTAAACATTAATTCAATGCGTAATAAAATAATACGTGTTGTTCGGAAAGGTTTGTTTACTGGATTTATTTTGATATATCGGTAACGTTTCAGGACGTGTAGGAACCCGTCCCCTACGGCGATAGATGAAACGTTTGTTTCAGCCGTAGTGACACACTTTCCGTGTCCGTATTGACTATCAAATGCAATTGATTCTGTCAACTGATGTGTAACAATCAACAATGTAGGGAACGGTCTTGACCGTTCCGCTGAGTTACAGCCGACTGCTAAAGGAACGGAACAGTCAAGACTGTTCCCTACACTGTAAAACGAATAAACTATAGTTTTTATATTAAAACTTAACAACCTTTATTTTGGAGGAGAGATTATGAATTTCGGACATAAAATTCTTGAATACAAGGACGAGCTTTTAAGCGACCTTAATACACTTCTTAGCTTTGAATCCGTAAGCGGTGAAAAAGACGATGAATGCGACAAGGCTCTTGAGTTTATTCTCAAAAGGGCAAAGGACTTCGGACTTTCAAGCGAAAGGGTTACCGACAAAAGCGCCTACGTTGAGTTTGGCAACGGCGGCTCACTCTGTGCAGTGCTGTCGCACCTTGACGTTGTTCCCGCAGGCAACAACTGGAGCGTTCTGCCCTATGCTCTCACAGACAAGGACGGCAGGCTCTACGGCAGAGGAATTGCCGACGACAAGGGTGCCGCTCTTGTAAACCTCTACTGTCTGCGTGCGCTCAAAGAAAGCGGTGTTGAGGGCAAAAACACTGTTCGAGCAATCTACGGCACATCGGAAGAAACAGGAATGGAGGATATGGACGGCTATTTTGCAAAACAGCCGTATCCCGACTTTGCTTTTACTCCCGACAGCGACTACGGCATCTGCTACGCAGAAAAGGGAATACTTCATTTAGAGGTCAGCACGATTGTAAACAACGCAAAAGTTCTTTCTCAGTTCCATTCGGGTAATGCGCTTAACGCTGTTCCCGATATGGCTTATGCAATGCTCGACTCGTCAAACTATGACGAACAGACGCTTATGCGCCTTGCAGACGCAAGCGACGGCAATTTTGAATTTAATTACACAATTGACGGTCTTATGATTATCAGCCGGGGCAAAGCCGCTCACGCCTGTGAGCCCGAAAAAGGCTACAATGCCGCATCGGCTCTTGTGGACTTGATTGCAAATGCATACCAGACCGAGGATATAGGCTCAATCTGCTCGTTTATCGACTATGCAATTAACAAGGAGACCAACGGACGTTCGCTCGGACTTAAAATGAGCGACTCGGTTTCTGGTGCGCTTACGGCTAACCTTTCAACCGTTCACATTGAGGGCGAAACAGCCAAGGCGCAGTTTGACATACGCTATCCCGTAACGGTAAGCGGCAAAAAGATTATTAAGCAGTTCAAAAAGGTTGCCAAAAACAGCGATTTGAAGGTTACGGTCATCGGACACGAAGAACCTCTTTACGTTGAAAAGGAGTCGCCGCTGATTGAGATTTTATCCACAGCCTACGAAAGCGTGACGGGTGAAAAGCCCGAGCTTTACACAACGGGCGGAGGAACCTACGCAAGAAAGCTCAGCGGCAGGGGCGTTGCGTTCGGTCCGAATTTCAAGGACGATGAGGTCAATATGCACAATGCCGACGAAAGCGTTGACAAGGAAAAGTTCTTCACACACGCACAGATTTGTCTTGAGGCAATTTACAGAATGTTAATGCGGAATTAGGAATGCGGAATTATGTAGTACTGCTTTAATTCTAAAAATTATCAATTTGTTATGAAAATAACCACACTCAAATGTAGGGAACGGTCTTGACCGTTCCGAGTCGGTTAAGAGTTGGCTTGTAAATCAGCGGAACGGTCAAGA
>CACXFS010000024.1 GCA_902766885.1 uncultured Ruminococcus sp.
CCGTTATGAACACTCATACTGGTGCGAGTGACGGGACTTGAACCCGTACGTCGTAAAACACACGCCCCTCAAACGTGCCTGTCTGCCTATTCCAGCACACTCGCATTTGTTCTTTTTTGTTGATTTCTCAACTCAACGAGTGTTATTATATCATAGCATTTTTAAGTTGTCAACACTAATTTTGAAAAAATTTGTATTTTTTTGATTTTATTATTTTACGCTTGATTTCAAAAAACAATCAGCTGATACATATAAGTTTGGCAAACATTTTATAATATTATATTTTCAACATCATTTTCTTAGCTTTGCCCTTATTTTTCTCATATCTTCGGGCAACTCGTCGTCAGTCATATTGTCAGGAACGTCAGTAGTCCCTGCTTTCTTTGCTGTTTCATAGTACCAGCACTTAAAATTGACTGTGTCCATCGTTTCCTGTAAATCTGCCATTTGCTTTTCCAGCTCGGCTTTTCTTTTCTTAAACAGCTCAAGCCTTGCGTCAATGCTTTCATCACCCTGCATTACAAGATTTATAAATTCTTTTATATCCTTAATCTGCATCCCCGTTGCTTTAAGACAGTGAATGATTTTCAAAATTCCGTAGTCGCTGTCCTTAAAAATACGTATACCGCTTTCTGTTCGCTCCATGAACGGCAGCAACCCTTCTTTGTCATAATAACGCAGGGTAGACGGAGCAACATCAAGCAATTTTGCCATCTCTCCGATTGTGTAAGTCATAAATAATCACTCCGAAATTTTTGAGAATTTTTTAAAAAAGTATTGACTTAAAGTTAACTTTAACTTCTATAATATATTATACACAAATAAAATTTTCAGTCAAGGAGGAATTAAAATGAATAAAAATATTTTTCCAATCGGTAAACCAAATGATGATTATGCAGAGTTCTTTTCGGGACAGAGTTATTTGCAGGTGCTTTCCGATAAGCAGTTGACAATTTTTAATGTAACCTTTGAACCGGGTTGTCGAAATAACTGGCATGTTCATCATGCTCAAAGCGGCGGTGGACAGATTCTTCTTGTCACTTCAGGCGAAGGCTATTATCAGGAATGGGGAAAGCCTGCTCAAAAACTACACGTCGGTGATGTCGTAAACATTCCTGCCGAGGTCAAACATTGGCATGGATCAGCAAAGGACTGTTGGTTTTCGCATATAGCAATTGAAGTCCCTGCTGTCGAGGGTTATAATGAATGGTGCGAGCCGGTAGACGATGAATTATACAGCAAATTAAAATAACGGAGGAACAATTATGTTAGGAAATTTCACTTACTCAAATCCCACAAAGCTTTATTTCGGAGAGAAAGCTCTTGATAATCTCAGCTCGGAACTTAAAAACTACGGGAAAAACGTGCTTTTCTGCTACGGCGGAGGTTCAATCAAGAAAAACGGAATCTATGATAAGGTTGTCGATATTTTAAAGGAGTGCGGAAAAGTGATTATCGAGGACGGAGGTGTTATGCCGAATCCGACCTCTGAAAAGCTTTTAGACGGCTGTAAAAAGGCAAGAGAAGGCAAGGCTGATTTCATTCTTGCAGTAGGCGGCGGAAGCGTATGCGATTATGCAAAGGCTGTTTCTGTTTCGGTTCACTGCAAAGAGGACCCGTGGGATAAATACTATCTTAGAATGGAAGATGTTGATAACGAAATTATTCCTGTTGGTTGTGTTCTCACAATGGTAGGAACAGGCAGTGAAATGAACGGAGGCTCGGTTATCACAAATCACGAACAGAAGCTTAAAATCGGTCACGTGTTCGGCGACAATGTTTTCCCGAAGTTCTCGATTCTCAACCCCACATTCACATACACTCTGCCTAAATACCAGATGGTTGCCGGCTTTTACGATATAATGTCGCATATACTTGAGCAGTATTTTTCGGGCGATGATGACAATACCTCCGACTATATTATGGAGAGTTTGCTCAAATCTCTTATCCATTCTTCAAAAATTGCAATTGAAAATCCAACAGATTATGAGGCTCGCAGTAATATTATGTGGATTGCAACATGGGCACTCAATACACTCGTAGCCTGCGGAAAATCCACCGACTGGATGGTTCATATGCTCGGTCAGTCTGTAGGCGCATATACTGACGCTACCCATGGAATGACATTGGCGGCTGTTTCAATTCCATACTATAAATTTATTATGCCTTACGGACTTGCAAAGTTTAAACGCTATGCAGTTAACGTATGGAATGTTTCACCAGAGGGCAAAACCGACGAAGAAATCGCACTCGAAGGACTTTCACGCATGGAAAGCTGGATGAAAGGAATCGGTCTTGTAATGAACATCAAAGACTTAGGGGTAACCGAGGATATGATTGACGGAATTGCAAAGGGCAGTTTCATAATGGACGGCGGCTACAAAGTGCTTAATCACGATGAAATTGTCGATATTTTAAAAGAAAGTATGGGAGAATAAAGCTGAAACAAAAAATCCGCATAATCTGTTTACTAAAAAATAAGCAAAAGCATTGACAAATTACATCATTCGGGATAATATTTCATATGTAGTGTATTTTACAGGTGTACTTTACATCTCTTAATTTATCTGCAAACGGAAACTATACCGGAATGTTTATGTGAAGTAAATAGGATAGGTGACTTCTCGTTTAGTTTCCGCTTGTATAAATAACCGATGCCATAAGGTATCGGTTATTGTCATATCTGCGGCAAAACGCCAAGAAAGGAATTACTATGGATTATCTTGAATTAATGAAACTAAACAAGCCCTATGCATCCTGCGACCTTGATATGCCAAATGAATATCAGATTACGTCAAAAAAGCTTTGCTTTGAATATAACCACACTGCTCCCGATGAAACAGAAAAGCGCAGACAGATTCTCTCAAAGCTTTTCGGTACAAGCAACGATAACGCAATAATCGAGCCGTCTTTCAGGTGCGACTACGGTTTTAACATTCACCTGCACGGCTTTGTATTTATTAACTATAACTGCGTATTTTTAGACACATCTCCCATTCATTTAGGTAAAAACGTATATATTGCACCCGGAGTATGTCTTTCCTGCGCAGGTCATGCAATTCTTCCTGAGCAGAGGGCAGAGGCAATCGGAACTTCTGCGCCTATAATAATTGAAGACGACGTGTGGATAGGTGCGAATGTTACAATAATCGGCGGTGTTACAATAGAAAAAGGCTCCGTTATCGGTGCAGGAAGTGTTGTAACACGTGACATACCCTCAGGGGTTATCGCTTACGGAAATCCCTGTAAGGTCAGACGTGAAATAACCGAAAATGACCGCATAAATCCCATAAAATTGTAAATTTTCAAAATATAGTCTTTATTAAAAGTCAATAATATGTTATAATATACTATCATTTTACAATTCTCAGCCAAAAGCTAAGTTCCCCTCGTAAGAGTTGATATTTCATGAACGGTTGAAAGTATTGCATAAATCAGCAGATATGATGCTCAAACACTGCGAAAAGCACAAAATAGCAACTTACATCAATCGATAAATAAATTTATGAAAGGAGATATGGAAATGAATAAGTTGACGGTAATTCAGTATCTGGAAGAAAGAGCGGCAGACTTCTATACGCTCAGCGACAAAATCTGGGAAAATGCGGAGATTCGGTTCAAAGAGAAGCAATCAGTACAGGATTACGCTGCTTTTCTTAAGGATGAAGGTTTTACGATAACCGTTGGAATTGCAGGACTGAAGACAGGGTTTCGTGCCGAGTGGGGAAGCGGAAAGCCCGTGATTGGCTTTCTCGGAGAGTATGATGCACTTCCGGGTATGAGTCAGAAGGCGGGTGTTTGCGTTAAGGAACCCTTGGCAAGTGACGGAAACGGACATGGCTGCGGTCATAATCTGCTTGGCGTCGGTGCGCTTATGGGCGCTGTTGGCTTGAAACATTATCTGGAAACAGAAGGAAAGACCGGAACCGTGGTATTTTTCGGCTGTCCGGCCGAGGAGGGGGGCAGCGGAAAAACCTTTATGGCTCGGGAGGGCTGCTTTGATCAGCTGGATGTTGCTTTCAGCTGGCATCCGAACGACTGCAATATGATGCCTCCCGGACCTGTTTTGGCAAATGATTCTATCCGATATAGTTTTACCGGTAAAGCATCTCATGCTGCTGCGGCGCCGGAAGCGGGAAGAAGCGCGCTTGACGCACTTGAGTTGATGAACATCGGAGTTCAATTCCTTAGAGAACATATTCCATCGTCCGCAAGAATTCATTATGCCATTACGGATACGGGAGGGATTTCGCCCAATATTGTTCAGGCTCATGCGTCCGCATTGTATCAGATCAGGGCGCCGTTTGCGCCTGAGCTCTCTGAGCTGTATGAGCGTATCAACAATATAGCAAAAGGCGCAGCTATGATGACAGATACACAGGTTGAAATCAAATTCCTGAAAGGAACCAGCAATACAGTGCTGATTCCGGTGCTGGATGAGATTATGTATAAAAATATGTGCGAAATACCAAACCCTGTTGAGCGTGCAGACGATATTGCGTTTGCACGTGAGATTGTCAGAACGCAGAAGTCCGCCGACCAAATTTCTGAAAATGTGTTTGACTTAAAACCCAGGCCTTGGAATAAAAAGGGAAATATTCCCATTCCGGGTTCATCGGATGTCGGAGATGTGAGCTGGGTATGTCCGGTTTCGCAGTGCGGCACCAGCACATGGCCGGTAGGAACTGCCGCCCACAGCTGGCAGGCTGTCTCCTGCGGCAAGAGTGATTTTGCCCACAAAGGAATGTTGTATGCAGGTCAGATTATCGCAGCAACGGCTATTGATGTTTGCAATAACCCTGAAATCATCGAAACCGCATGGAAACAGCTAAGGGAGAAGACGGGGAATCATCCGTATCATTGTCCGATTCCACCGGAGATAACGCCGGAGCTTCTGGAATCCGAAATAACATAAACACAAAAATGATTTTTGGGGCAAGCTGACGAAAAATATGCAAGCAAGATGTGCAAACAGCTTTCAGTGTGATCTATTCCGTGTTTCCTTAGTTAACATACAAGCTGTCAAAATGAGCTTGAAGATATAGTAGTACAATTTGTACGGTAATATGCAGTGCCTATACAAAACTCCGCTGTTCCGGATTTGGGGCAGCGGAGTTTTTGTATCATTTCCTTGCAAATATAAGTCTACTTTCTATCAGAAATTAGCATTAACGTCAAAAAAGCTATGCTTTGAGTACAACCACACCGCTCCCGATGAAACAGAAAAGCGCAGACAGATTCTCTCAAAGCTTTTCGGTACAAGCAACGATAACGCAATAATCGAGCTGTCTTTCAGGTGTTATCGCTTACGGAAATCCGTGCAGGGAAAGACGTGAAATTACTGAAAATGACCGAATAAAACCCATAAAATTGTAAATTTTCTAAATATAGGCTTTATAAAAAGTCAATAATATGTTATAATATATGTTCAACTATATAATATTTTCGAGTTGGTGCTCGACAAATAAAACCGAAAGAGGTTTGATAAAATGAGTTCTATTGAAAGAAACAAAATATCAGACGGTGTGTTTTTCAACAGCGTAAAAGACAGCCGTTTTAAAACAATGAAAATAAGCGTGAATATAATAGTTCCGCTTTGTAAGGAAACAGCATCTTCAAACGCACTTCTTTGTGGAATTCTCACCCGTTCCTGTAAGGCATATCCGGATTTTACAATTCTCAGCAAAAAGTTAAGTTCTCTCTACGGTGCCGACCTTTCTTCTTCGCTTTCAAAATCGGGTGACAGACAGATTTTAACCCTGTCAGCCTCCGGCCTTGACGACAGATACGCTTTTGACGGTGAAAGTATATCAAAGGAGCTTTCATCACTTTTGTGCGGAGCTTTGTTTGAACCTTACTTAAACGGAAACGCTTTTGTTGAAAGCGAGGTTGAGCAGGAACGCAGACAACTCCTTGATTTGATAGATTCAGAGTTTAACGACAAACGAATTTATGCAACAAGTCAGCTTGTTAAAAATATGTGCAAAAACGAGGCTTTCGGCATAAAACGTTACGGAACAGCAGACGGAATAAAGTCTGTTACTCCTACCTCGCTCTACGACACATGGCAGAATCTTTTAAAAACAGCAGTTTTTGAGATTTTCTATATAGGCGACAGCTCAGCTGATAAAGCACAGTCGGTGTTTGCAGACGCTTTTTCAAAAATCAACCGTAAACCGACAGAGCCTGCAAACAAGGTAATCCGAAGCGCAGACAGCGTAAATCGCATTACAGAGGAAATGGAGCTTTCACAGTCAAAGCTTGTTATGGGATTCCGTACCGACAGTGCAGTCCCCGATGATGACGTAAATGCAACCCGTCTTATGTGCGCAGTTCTGGGCGGTACGGCAAATTCAAAGCTTTTCTGCAATGTGCGTGAAAAGCAGAGCCTTTGCTATTACTGCTCCTCACGTGTCGATTTGCAAAAGGGAATACTTTCTGTTGACAGTGGTGTAGAGGGTGATAACCTTGAAAAAGCCGAAAAGGCAATTTTAAAAGAAATTGAAGATATGCAAAGCGGAAACATAAGTGATTTTGAAATAGAAGCTACAAAAATGGCAGTAATTAATTCATTTAATTCTACAAACGATACCGTAAGCGGAATTGATTCGTGGTACACAAGTCAGCTGTTTAACGGCTCATTCAAGACAATTGACGAGCTTTCCGACGAAATCAACGCAGTAACAAAGCAACAGCTTGTAAATGCTGCTAAAAAGCTCACTCTTGATACCGTTTATGTATTAAAAAATAAGTAAAGAGGTGCCCAGAATGAACATAACGGAAATAAAGTCCGAATTAACGGGCGACAGCTACTATAAAATTAAACATCAGTCGGGACTTGAAATTTATGTTTATCCCAAAGAGGGATACAAGTCGTCCTATGCAATTTTCGGAACGAAGTACGGAAGTATCAACACCTGTTTTTCGGTTGACGGAAAAGACAAAATCACCGTTCCCGACGGTATTGCACACTACCTTGAACACAAGCTTTTTGAAAGCGAAGATGGAGACGCATTTGTCAGATATGCTGAAACAGGCGCAAACGCCAACGCATATACAAGCTTTGAAAAAACCTGCTACCTGTTTTCATG
Source organism: uncultured Ruminococcus sp. (assembly GCA_902766885.1). Taxonomy (GTDB): domain Bacteria; phylum Bacillota; class Clostridia; order Oscillospirales; family Acutalibacteraceae; genus Ruminococcoides. Next base: position 7,092 of record CACXFS010000024.1, read on the forward strand.
CACAGATAAGTTTGAACAAAGTCTTGAAATACTCCTTGATTTTGTTCAGAGTCCGTATTTTACGGCTCAGACCGTTGCAAAAGAGCAGGGAATAATCGGTCAGGAAATCAAAATGTACGACGATGACCCCAACTGGCGTGTAATGTTCAATATGCTTGAGGGAATGTATAAGAATCATCCTGTAAGAATAGACATTGCCGGAACGGTTGAAAGTATTGCACAAATCACTGCTGAAAAGCTGTACGAAGTCTACAATGTATTCTACAACTTAAACAATATGGCACTTTGTGTTTCGGGTAATGTGACGGTTGAACAGGTGCTTAAAATAGCTGATAAAATGCTCAAGCCATGCGAAAAGCACGAAATTACAAATTACTTTGAAGACGAGCCTTATGGGGTAAACACTCCCTTTGTTGAGCAGACTTTCCCTGTTTCAATGCCGCTTTTTAATCTCGGTTTTAAGGAGAAGGCAGACAGAGTGCTTGATGAAAAAACACTTGCCCATACAGATATTCTGCTTTCAATGCTCGCCTCAAACACAAGCTCGCTTTACCGCAGTCTTATGGACGCTAACCTGATTAACAGCTCATTTTCTTATGAGTTGTTTGAAGGTCCCGGTTACTGCTCCGTAATTTTCGGAGGTGAGTCACGTGCTCCGAAACAGGCGGCTGAAATGATTAAGCAGTATATCACCAAAGTAAAGTCAGAGGGACTTGATAAAGACGAATTTGAAATTGCAAAAAGAGCAGTTTACGGTGATGTCGTTTCTTCACTCAATTCAGTAAGCTCAATTGCAAATTCAATTATAGATTATCATTTCAGCGGCAACGAGTTGTTTTCTTATATTGACGCTGTTTCAAATGCTTGTTTTGAAGATATTGAAAACAGACTTTCCGAAATGCTCGATGTCTGCAACTGCACCCTCTCAGTTGTAAGACAATCCGAAACGGAGGCTTAATATGGAATACAATGTCAGCTTTCCGGGACTCGGACTTGACTTCACCATAAGTCCCGTAGCGTTTTCGGTAGGTTCATATCCTATCTACTGGTACGGAATTATAATCGCCTCAGGACTTTTGCTCGCAGTATTGTATGCGTGGAGAAGCGCCCCAAGATTCAATGTAGATTTTAATAAGCTTGTAAATTGCATACTTGTAGGAATAATTACCGGCATAATCGGTGCAAGGCTGTATTTCTGCTTTTTCCAGTGGGATTACTACAGCCGGAACCCGATTGAGATTCTCTACATAAACAACGGAGGTCTCGCAATCTACGGCGGAATAATCGGCGCACTCGCAGGCGGTCTTACGGTTGCCAAAATTCAAAAAATGAAAATTCTTCCTATTCTTGATATTGCAATGATGGGTTTTTTGCTCGGACAGGGAATCGGAAGATGGGGCAACTTTGCAAATCAGGAGGCTTTCGGTACACCTACAAATCTTCCATGGCGAATGGTAAGCGAGGGTACCAATATGGTAGGCGTTCACCCGTGTTTTCTCTATGAGTCGCTCTGGTGTCTCCTCGGCTTTGTATTGCTCCATTTCTACGGAAAATACAAACAAAAATATTCGGGACAGATTTTCTTTTCATACCTCGTATGGTACGGTTTTGAAAGAATGTTTGTCGAGGGCTTAAGAACAGACAGTCTTTATCTTCCGCTCCAACTTTTCGGAATGGACATTAGAGTATCACAGGTTTTGTCATTTGCGATATTTGTTACGGGACTCGTAATGTTAATTATAAACAGAAACAAGGAGGATTCTTTCTATGCAGATTATAGACGGAAATAAGGTATCGGCACAGGTAAAAGAAGAAGTAAGAAATCAAACGCTTGAGCTTAAGGAAAAGCACGGCATAACACCCGGACTTGCGGTGGTAATCGTAGGTAACGACTCAGCTTCAAGGGTTTATGTAAACAACAAGAAAAAGGCTTGCGAGGCTGTCGGCTTTAATTCGGAGGAGTACGCACTCCCAGAGCAGACAACTCAGGAGGAACTTCTCTCGCTTGTAAAAACTCTCAACGAAAAATCCGATATCAACGGTATTCTCGTTCAGTTACCGCTTCCGAAACACCTTGACGATAAGGCGGTAATTGAAGCAATTAACCCCGAAAAGGACGTTGATGCATTTCACGCAGTAAATGTGGGCAAGATAATGCTCGGCGAGTATGACTTTCTCCCTTGCACACCCGCAGGCGTTATGGAGATGCTCCATTCATACGATATTCCCGTAAGCGGTAAAAACTGCGTGGTAATCGGCAGAAGCAACATTGTCGGCAAGCCTATGGCTATGCTCTTGCTCCACGAAAACGGAACGGTAACAATCTGTCACAGCCGTACAAAGAATTTAGCTGAGGTCTGCTCACAGGCTGATATTTTAGTTGCCGCAGTAGGCAAGCCGAAGTTTGTAACGGCTGATATGGTCAAAGAGGGTGCAGTTGTAATCGACGTCGGAATGGACAGAGATGAAAACGGCAAACTCTGCGGCGACGTTGATTTTGAAAACGTAAAGGATAAATGCTCGTTTATAACTCCCGTTCCGGGAGGCGTAGGTCCTATGACAATTGCAACTCTTATGAAAAATACACTTAAGGCTGCAAAACTACAGAATAATATTTCCGATTAATTTAATGCAGGTAACGATCCTGACTATTCCGAAATATATATCTGAATTTTTTGAATTAAAAAAAGGAATATTTGAAATAAAAGCGTAAAAAGATAATAGGAAAACAGAAAGGAGGGGTTTCGTGGCATTTCCTGAGTCATTTTTGCAGGAGTTGAAAATGCGAAACGACATAACGGAAATTGTTTCCTCTTATGTCAGCCTGAAACGGCGTGGGCGAAATATGGTCGGACTTTGCCCGTTTCACGGCGAAAAAACTCCTTCTTTTAATATTTACACCGAAAACGGTTCGTTTTACTGCTTTGGCTGCGGAGTCGGCGGAGATGTAATCACTTTCATAATGAAAATTGAAAACCTTGATTACGTTGACGCAGTGAAGTTCCTTGCACAGCGTGCAGGAATGGAAATGCCCGAAAACTCCTATGATGACAGTATGAGCAAGCTGCGCACTCGTGTGTTTGAAGCAAACCGAGAGGCGGCACGTTTCTATTATTCCGTTCTCTGTTCACCGAAAGGAAAGTCGGGACTTGATTATTTTCATTCAAGGGCGCTTTCCGACCGCACAATCCGTCATTTCGGGCTCGGATTTGCAGACGATGACTGGACTTCTCTTTGCAATCATCTGCGTTCAAAGGGGTTTAAGGACAGCGAGCTTGTGGCGGCAAACCTTGCTGTCAAGCGCAAAAACGGCAATGGAATTTACGACCGTTTTACAAACAGGGTGATGTTTCCGATTATTGACCTTCGTGGCAACGTAATCGCCTTTGGCGGAAGAATAATGACCGACGAAAAGCCGAAGTATCTCAATACATCAGACACACCTGTTTTCAAAAAGAGTGCAAATCTGTTTTCACTTAATAATGCCAAAAATTCGGGAAGCCGAACTCTGATTCTCTGCGAGGGGTATATGGACGTAATCTCCGTAAATCAGGCAGGATTTACAAATGCTGTTGCCACCCTCGGAACGGCTCTCACAAGTGAGCAGGCTGTACTAATGAAACGCTACGCCGACGAAGTAATAATTTGTTATGATGCCGACGAAGCAGGACAAAAGGCTACCGCAAGGGCAATTCCGATTCTTCGGAATGCAGGACTTCTCATAAGAGTTCTGACAATTCCGAACGGAAAGGACCCCGACGAGTTCATACGCTCTCACGGTGCAGACGGTCCTGCGGCTTTCAAGGCTGTAATTGAAAAAAGCGGCAACGACGTTGAATATCGCCTGCAAAAGCTGAAACAGATTCATAATGTTGAAACCACCGACGGCAAGGTTGCTTACCTTGAAGCGGCTTCAAAGGTGATTGCCGAGATTTCAAGTCCGATTGAGCGTGACGTTTATTCGTCTAAAATCTGCTCCGAGTTTGAAATTGACAAAAATGCATTTAATCGTCAGATTATGAATATTTCAAAGAGCAGATACCGTGAGAATACCAAAAAAGAAGTCCGAAAAATTCAGACTGATTTAAGCGGCAGAAATGATAAGATAAACACCGAGCACTATAAAAAGCCCCGAAGTTCAAGTGCAGAGGAGGCACTCGTGGTGTATCTTATTAATAATCCCGATTCGGCAGAGGAAATTTCCTCATATTTAAAGCCGGAGCAGTTTCAGAACTCGCTTATAAGGCGGTATTACGAGTATTTTCTCACAAGAATCCAAAGCGGATATGAGCCGCTTACGAACATAGCAGCCGATTTTACACAGGACGAAGCGTCAAAGTTGTATCAGCTTTTGTCACAGTCAGTAAAGGCTGCCTCAACCCATTCGGCAATGATGGAGTATATAAAAGTCATCAGAGAGGAAAGTCAGAAACCTTCAAGTGACGATGTTGTGTCAATGTCGCCGCAGCAGCTTAATGATTACCTCGAAAAGATAAGGAAAAATAAGCAGTAGGAAAGGAAAGTGGATTATGCCTGCACAGGACAAAAAAACAATCGTTAAGGAGCTTATCGATCTCGGAAAGCAGAAAGGACAGCTCACCAATCAGGATATTCTTGACGCAATCGGTGAGATTGATTTTGAGCCCGAACAGCTTGAAAAGCTCTATGACACAATCGAAGCGCAGGGAATTGAAATTGTTGAGGACATCGGTGACATTAAAATTGATGACATCGACCTCAGCTTTGATGAAAACAAGGACGATGATTCTGCTGCTTCAGCGCCCGAGCCGGGAATTGCAACAGACGACCCCGTAAAGGTTTATCTTAAAGAAATCGGACGAGTTCCGCTCCTTACTTCAGAAGAGGAAATCGAGCTTGCAATCAGAATTGCCGACGGCGACGTAAAAGCTAAACAGCGTTTGTCAGAAGCAAACCTTCGACTTGTTGTCAGCATTGCAAAGCGTTACCTCGGTCGTGGAATGCAGTTCCTCGACCTTATTCAGGAGGGTAACCTCGGACTTATCAAGGCAGTAGAGAAGTTCGACTACACCAAGGGCTTTAAGTTTTCAACCTACGCAACATGGTGGATAAGACAGGCAATCACACGTGCAATTGCCGATCAGGCTCGTACAATCCGAATTCCTGTTCATATGGTTGAAACAATTAATAAGGTAAAGAAAGTTCAGAGCCAGCTTTTACACCAGAACGGTCACGAGCCGTCAGCAGACGAAATTGCCGCAGAAATTGATATGCCCGTTGACAAGGTGCGCGAGATTATGCGTGTTGCACAGGAACCTGTTTCCCTTGAAACGCCAATCGGTGAGGAAGAGGACAGCCACCTCGGCGACTTTATCCCCGATAACGAAGCCCCTGCACCTGCCGATGCCGCTTCGCACACGATGCTGCGTGAACAGCTTTCCGACGTGCTCTCAACTCTTACTCCTCGTGAGGAAAAAGTCTTAAGACTTCGCTTCGGACTTGAGGACGGCAGAAGCCGTACTCTTGAAGAAGTCGGCAAGGAGTTCAACGTAACCCGTGAGCGTATCCGCCAGATTGAAGCAAAGGCACTGCGTAAACTTCGTCATCCGTCAAGAAGCAGAAAACTCAAGGATTACCTTGATTACTGATACTTTAATTCTTATTGCGAAATATGATAGAATTTGAAGAATGTGCTCAGATGCTCGATGAAATAGCCGATTCAATGCCCTATGAGCTGTACCGTGATTTAAACGGAGGAATTTCACTTCTTCCGCAGCTCAAAGTACATCCAAAGGCGCTTAATAACGACTTGTTCATTCTCGGCGAATACATACGCAACTCACTCGGCAACGCAATCGTCTTTTACTACGGCTCAATAAACCGTGTGTACGGTCACCTTAGCCGTGAAGAACTATACAAACAGCTTGTACGCATAATGCACCACGAGGTGCGCCACCACAACGAGTACCTCGCAGGCTGTGACGATTTAGGCGATCTCGACAGAATCGAGATAGAGGAGTACCTCAAAAAACACAAGAAAAATTAAATGAATTTCGGGCGGTTGCTATTGCAGCCGCCCGAAAATTTTACCATAAATTTAATTTTATCTCACTTTTATCAGCTGACCGGGATAAATCACGTTTGGATTGTTCAGCCTGTTCAAATCGGTTAATCTCTGAACGGTGGTGTTATTTTTCTGCGCAATTGTCCACAGCGAATCTCCGGGGCGTGTTACATAGTAGTCAATTTCCGCCGAGCCTGCCGGAATTTCAAGCGTCTGACCTACGAAAATCTGCGATGGATTCTGAATATTATTGTATTTGAGTATATCTTCAACACTTGTCTGGAAAAACTGCGCAATGCCGAACAGTGTATTTCCCGAGCGCACTGTATATGGTACAAGTTCCATTAATTATCCTCCTCTTTGTCTTTATAACAATATATGCTTGCAATTTCATTGTTGATACTGCGAATATTTCATCTGATTTTCGGCAAAATAAAGCCGGAGGTAATATTATGAAAATCACAATTGAAAAAGTAATAGGCAGAGAAATAATTGACTCGAGGGGCAATCCCACCGTTGAGGCGGAAATCGGTCTTTCAGACGGAACGTATGCCAAAGCTTCTGTTCCGTCGGGAGCTTCAACAGGTGCATTTGAGGCGCTTGAGCTTCGTGACGGAGATAAATCACGCTATATGGGCAAGGGCGTTACCAAGGCGGTCGAAAATATTAATACTAAAATCGCTCCCGAACTTTACGGTGATTCTCCTTTTGACCAGTGCGCAATTGACTACAAGATGATTGAGCTTGACGGCACTCCCAATAAGGAAAATCTCGGTGCAAATGCAATTCTTGCCGTTTCGCTTGCCTGCGCAAAAGCGGCGGCAAAGTATCTCAAACTTCCTCTTTTCCGCTATATCGGAGGAGTATATTCAGTGAAAATGCCTGTTCCAATGATGAATATTCTCAACGGCGGTGCTCACGCAACTAATAATATCGACATTCAGGAATTTATGATAATGCCCGTAGGTGCCTGCTGTTTTTCGGAAGGCTTAAGGCAGTGTTGTGAAATCTATCAGACCTTAGGTAATGTCCTTAAAGAGAATAATATGAACACCGCAGTAGGTGACGAGGGCGGCTATGCGCCGAGCCTTGAAAGCGACGAGCAGGCAATCGAGCTTATTGTCAGCGCAATTGAGCTTGCAGGCTATTCAATAGACAATATCAAAATAGCGCTTGATGCGGCGGCTTCCGAATGGTATCGTGAGGGAGTTTATAAGCTCCCAAAACGTAAAATTGAGCTTTCAAGTGAAAAGCTTACCGAATATTTTGAAAAGCTTGTAAATGACTATCCCATAATCTCAATTGAAGATCCACTTTCCGAATATGACTGGGAAGGCTGGACAAAAATCACCGAGAAGATAGGGGACAGAATAAGGCTTGTAGGCGACGATTTGTTTGTTACTAACACCAAACGTCTTAAACACGGAATTGAAATCGGAGCGGCAAATTCAATACTAATAAAAATCAATCAGATAGGAACGCTCACCGAAACTCTTGAAGCGATTGATACCGCACAAAAAGCTGGCTACAGCACAATTATTTCACATCGAAGCGGTGAAACCGAGGACACCTCAATCGCAGATATAGCTGTTGCAGTAAATGCAGGTCAGATAAAAACAGGCGCACCCTGCCGAACAGACCGAGTGAGCAAATACAACCGGCTTTTGCGTATTGAAAGTACACTGATAAATTCATCACGCTACGGACTGGATATCTGATTTATACTTTTAAACTCCGAATGTCATTTTATTCAATTACATTCGGAGTTATTTTATTTTATAAATCCATAAATAACAAAATTTGGTAAATATTAGTTAGGCAAAATGCACATAAAATCCATATAATTTTCTACAGTATAAAAACCTCCTTTAATATTATTATTCTAAATCAGAATTAAAATCAAGAGCATAATATGATAAAATTATCTAAATGGAATGCGATCAGTCAGGAGGCATTTTAGTTGCTTTTCAAAAAAATTCTAACGGGAGTAATGGCATTTATGATGATTGGCTCAATGTGTATGGCAGAGGCTTCTGCTGCAACAAATAATAAAAAAACGGATTATCAGGCATATGCCGCTGCTCTGGATAAAACCACATATACAGGCTCTGACTTAGGAGCTACTTACAGTAAGGATTCAACTGTTTTTAAGGTGTGGTCACCGAATGCATCAAGCATCAAAGTCAATATTTACGAACACGGCAGTGACGATGAGGGAGATGCAGGTGTACTTGAGTCAAAGGCTCTCGTTCTTGACAAGAAAACAGGCGTGTGGTCGTGCAAAGTTTTTGGCGACCTTGCAGGCAAATATTACACCTATACAGTAAAGCACGGCAACAGCGTTAAAGAAACATATGACATTTACGCCAAGGCTTGCGGCGTAAACGGCAAACGCTCAATTGTTGTCGATTTGTCAAAAACTAACCCTGAGGGTTGGGAAAATGACAAACATATACTTGTCAATAATCAGACTGATGCATCAGTCTGGGAGGTTTCCGTTGCCGACTTTTCTTCTTCCGAGTCAAGCGGTGTTTCTGAAAAGAACAGAGGAAAGTTCCTTGCCTTTACCGAAGAAGGCACAACCGTTGACGGCATTCAGGGTGCAACTTCAACCTGCGTCGATTATCTTAAAAAGCTCGGTGTAAAGTATGTTCAGATTATGCCGTTTTACGACTTTGGTTCTGTTGATGAAAGCAAGGATATAAATGAGCAGTATAACTGGGGATACGACCCCGTAAACTACAACTGTCCAGAGGGTTCGTATTCATCAGACCCATATAACGGCAGTACAAGAATCAAAGAATGTAAGCAGATGATTCAGGCGCTCCATAACGCAGGAATCGGCGTTATTATGGACGTTGTCTATAACCACACTTACTCTACAGACTCTGCTTTTCAGGATACCGTTCCGAATTACTATTACAGAATGAACGATGACGGAACATTTTCAAACGGCTCCGGTTGCAGCAACGATACTGCTTCCGAACACGCTATGTTCAGAAAATATATGATTGACTCTGTAACCTATTGGGCAAAGGAGTATCACATTGACGGTTTCCGTTTTGATTTGATGGGACTTCACGATGTAACAACAATGAACAGCATAAGAAGTGCACTTGATAATCTCTATGAGGACGGAAGCGGTAAAAAGATTTTAATGTACGGCGAAGCATGGGATATGCCTACACAGTGCGATGAAGGTACTGTTATGGCTAACCAGAAAAATTTAAAGAAGCTTGACAGCAGAATCGGTGCTTTTGACGATACAATTCGTGATGCAATAAAAGGAAGCACAGGCGGAGTTGATAAAGGCTTTATTCAGGAAGGCTCTTCACGTGCGGCACTAAAAACAGGAATTGCAGGTCAGTCAGATACCTCAACAGGCTGGGCAAGCGTTCCTTCTCAGTGCGTTACCTATGCGTCCTGTCACGACAACCTTTGTCTTTACGATAAGCTTGTTGATTCTGTTTACGGAAAAGACAGTGAGTACCGCAAGCGTTATGAAAACCTTGTAAGTATGAACAAACTCTCTGCCGCAATTGTTATGACCTCTCAGGGAATTCCCTTTATGCTTTCGGGCGAAGAATTTGCACGCAGTAAAGACGGTGATGAAAATTCCTACGCATCAAGCAGAGAAGAAAATATGATTGACTGGAAGAATCTCGATGATTTCAGCGACCTTGTTGAATACTACAGAGGGCTTCTCAAAATCCGTGAAAGCTTTGAAGCGTTTAAGGATTGTACTGCAATGACAGCAAACAACCTAACATATATTGAAAATGTTCCAAAGAGCGTAACGGGTTACACAATAAACAACACTGTCAGTGACAAGTGGAGCAAGATGTGCGTGATTTTCAACGGCGGTGACGAAGAACAGACTGTCACAATAAGCGGTGACTGGGTAAAAATAGCCGATGAAGAAACAGCCGGACTAAGAAACCTCGGAGAAGTAAGCGGTTCTGTTAAGCTCAAGGCTCATTCTGCGGCAATTCTTGTTGATAAAAAAAGCTATGAATCAGCAGGTATTTCCGATGACGAGGGTGCTGTTGTAGTAAGTTACTATGATAATAAAACAAAGGAGCTTATCAAAAAGCAGACAGTAAGCGGCGAGCTTGGCACAGCTTATGATGTTACTGATTTTGCCGACTCTCTCAATTATGACATTAAGCAGTCAAGCGGTGACACCTCAGGTGTTTTTGAAAACAGCGTAAAGCATACAAGCGTTTATGTTGAAGAATTTGAGGGAAAGATGTCAAAAGTGATTTTTAAATTTGTTGATGATGTCAACAACACTGAGCTTGCAGATTCATATGTAATTCGCAACAGAGAGGGCGAGCAGTATTTTACTCCCGAGCTTCCGTCTATTGAGAATTACAGCCTTGTTCTCGACAGCCTTCCGGACAACGGTGCAGGAAAAGTCAGCAGCGGTGAAACAACCGTTACATATAAATATACAAGAGTAACCGACGATACTGACAAATCCGTGTGCATTGTGAATGCAATCTATATGGACGATAAGGGCAAAATCATCGAGAAAAAGACATACAAGGGCAAGGAGGGCGAAAGCTATTCCGTACCCGAAAATGAGTATGAAGACATGTCGCTGATTGAAATTCCCGAAAATTCATCCGGAACTTTCAAAAAAGGCGAAATCAATGTTTTGATGAACTATTCATCAACTCCCGACCCATTCGCTGATATGCTGATATACGTTTATATCGGAGCGGGAGTAATCCTTGCACTCTGCATTGCCTCTGCAATTTATTCTCACATAAAGGGAATAAAAAAGTTCAGAGAGAATATGGACGTTGAGGAATAATTCAGGTAGTTATTTCCGCTTTGCGGAATAGATTATAAGAATTTATTAAGGAGGAATATTATCTATGAGAACTACAAAGAAGCTTATTTCTGCTGTTCTCGCTGTTTGTATGCTCGCTTCAACAAGCGTTGTATCAGGCTTTGCGGCAACAACCGACTCCGAACCCGTTTCGGCTGATATAGTTGCTGATTCTGCTTATACACAGGCTTGCGAAGCTATCGACAACGAATATGCATACACAAAGCGTGATTTGGGTGCAACATATTCACCCGAGAGCACAACCTTTAAGGTTTGGTCTCCTACAGCCACAGAAGTGTCGCTGAATCTTTATGCAACAGGTTCAGACACAGAGGAGGGTGCAGAGGATATCGGCACTTGCCCCCTTGAAAAGCTTATGGACGGCGAAAAGTGGACAGGAGTATGGACAACAACAGTTGAGGGTGACCTCAAAAACCAGTACTACACCTACACAATCACAGCTGCCAACACTACAGGCACAAAGACAACAACAAAGGAAACACAGGACGTTTATTCAGTTGCTACAGGCGTAAACGGTAAGCGTTCAATGGTTTGTGACCTTGACTCAACAGATCCCGAAGGCTGGGAAAATGACAATCACGTTCTTTTGGACGAGTCAACAGATTCATCAGTTTGGGAGCTTCACGTAAAGGACTTTTCTTATGACCCTGCTTCAGGTGTATCGGAAGCAAACAGAGGAAAGTACATGGCTTTTACCGAAACAGGTACAACACTCAACGGTGAGGGCAATATTTCAACCTGTATTGATTACCTCAAAGAGCTTGGCGTAACAACAGTTCAGATTAACCCCTTCTATGACTTCCAGTCAATCAACGAAATGGGTTCTGATTCACAGTTCAACTGGGGTTATGACCCGCAGAACTACAACGTTCCCGAAGGCTCTTATTCTTCAAACCCCTATGACGGTAACGTAAGAATCAAAGAGTGTAAGTCAATGATTAAGGCTCTTCACGACGCAGGCATTTCAGTAGTTATGGACGTTGTTTACAACCATACATATTCAACTGATTCCTGCTTCCAGGCTACAGTACCTAACTACTACTACAGAATGACAAAGACAGGTGCATTCTCCAACGGCTCAGGCTGCGGCAATGAGTGCGCAACAGAACGTGCAATGTATAGAGATTATCTCATTCAGTCACTTCTTTACTGGGTAAATGAGTACCACGTTGACGGTTTCCGTTTTGACCTTATGGGAATTATGGACGTTGAAACAATGAACTTAGCAAGAGAAGCTCTCGACTCTGTTGATGCAAGAATCACAACATGGGGCGAAGGCTGGGCAGGCGGCGACTCATCTCATCCCACAAATACATGCACAGGTGAAAAGTTCTATCCTGCTACACAGGCTAACGCTACTAAGCTCAGCGACAGAATCGCTCTCTTTAACGACGCAATCCGTGACGGTATTAAGGGCGGTTGTATGAGCATTTCAAACCAGGGCTTCGTTCAGGGTGCAAAAACTTCTGCTCCCGACATCAGATATGGTGTAAGAGCTAACTCATCCGGCAGAAACAAGTGGCTTGCAAGCGCACCTTCACAGTGCGTATCATATGCAGCATGCCACGATAACGCAACTCTCTACGACCAGATTCTCGGTTCAACAGGACTTGCTTCTTACGGAGTTCGTGAGTCAACAGCAGTAAAGATGAACAAGCTCGGCGGTGCAATTGTTTACGCATCACAGGGTATTTCATTTATGCTCGCAGGCGAGGAAATGTGCCGCAGCAAGGACGGCGACACAAACAGCTACAAGTCAGCTGCTACACTTAATATGATTAAGTGGCAGAATGTAGTTGATTATGCTGACGTTGTTTCATACTACAAGGGTATGATGCAGATTAAGGCAAACTTCAGTCCACTTACATGTATGGATAAGTCATATCAGGACTCATTCAAATTCAACGATACACAGAGAACATATTCAAATCAGGTTGCTTATACAATCGCTAACGATACTGAGGGCGAATGGAGCAAGCTTGCTGTAATCTTTAACAGCGCTGATACAGAGGCAGAAGTAACACTCGCTGATACTTCCGTAACAGATTGGGTTGTTATTGCAAATAATGAGTCAGCAGGTCTTGACAAGCTCGGCGAAGTTACAGGCTCAACCTTTACAGTTCCCGCTTATTCAGCAGTAATTGCTGTTGATAAGGAAAGCTACGAAGCAGCCGGTATTCACTCAGATATGGGTAAGGTTGTTGTAAACTATGTTTACGAGTCAGACGGTGAAAAGCTTGACGAATCTGTAGTCCTTCAGGGCTCAATAGGCACAGGCTATCAGACTTCACCCAGTGCCGCAATTTCTGATACATATGAAATTGCTGACATCGAAGGCGACGTTACAGGCAAGTTCGGTGAAACACCCACTGAAGTAACATATTACTACAAGGATTATGTTCCCGAGTCAATTCTTAATGCAGACTTCAACGGTGACGGCAACGTAAATATTATGGACGTTACTGCAATGCAGAAGTATTTCGTTGGTGATTTACAGCTTTCTGATGACAAGGTTGCTGCTCTTGACCTCAACTATGACGACAGCGCAAACGTAGCTGACTGCACAATGCTTTCAAAACAGCTTGCAGGTTACCGTGTAGCAGAGGGTAAGGTAGTCGTTAATCACTACTATAAAGATGCAGACGGAAATCAGCAGCAGCTCACAGCTTCTGAGACAATCACAGGCCGTGTAGGTTCTGACTATTCAACAGAGGACTTTAAAGTTGTTGGTTATGCAGCTGATGCAGACAACTATCCTGCAAAGGCTTCCGGTAAGATTCCTTACGGTGCAACTCTTGAAGTAAACTACAACTACATCGCATCAAGTCTTGATATCAACCTCCACTTCAAGCACAGCGGTTCTCTCACATGGGCACCCACACTCTGGATTTGGGGTTCTGACCTCAAGGGTGTTGACAAGTACAACTATACTCCGGATGACTCTGCAGTATGGCCCGGTGTTGCAGCTACAGACGAGGACGGTGACGGTTGGTATGAATACAACTTCACTTACAGAGGTGCAGGTACATACAACGTAATCGTATCTAACAAGGGCTCGACACAGACTATCGACTATAAGGGCTTCGTTGATAACGAGATGTGGGTTGTAATTGACGACTCCAAGATTTCAACAGGCGAATTCCTTACATTCTACACAGATAACCCCGACACTAATCCCGATGCTCCCATAGCAAAGCAGATTACAGTTGGTAAATAAATCTTAAATAAAAATTCAGGGCTGACCTTTAGGTCAGCCCGTTTTTGCACAATAATAATTTTTATTAATTTGAACATATAAACCATAATTTGTCGAGTGCCTCGACGGGCAAATCGGAAGGGGACCCTGCAGGCAAATCGAGCGGAAAAGTCGGATTATTTGGATAAAACGGTTGCCCGAATTATAGATTGATAAATAGGTAACGTTTCGGGACGTGTAGGTACCCGTCCCCTACGGATATAGAGGAAACGTTTGTATTACAGTCGTAGGGACCCGGCGTGCCGTGTCAGCAGTGGCAATCAAACTTTACCGATTAAACTGTAGTTATAAAGGAAAACAAAACTTTCCGTAGGGGACGGCTTCCCAGACGTCCCGTTCACAAAATTGCGTTGCAATTTTTGTGTGGACACGGAGTGAGTATCTCTGCGTTGACAAATGACGTAAAGTAGTATCTTGCCTAAGAATCAGAAAAATGTTTGACTCCCGAGATACCGAGTTTTAAATCATATCCGACTTTTATAA
>CACXFS010000025.1 GCA_902766885.1 uncultured Ruminococcus sp.
CAAAACGGAGTTTTTTCTGTCAACTACTCCTGACACTAAAGTCCGTACATTCCACCTGCATAGCAGGTGGTTTTTTTATCTATATAAGAAAACAGCCTTCGAAATCAATGATCGAAGGCTGTAGTTTTTAGTTATAAAAAATTTAATTATGAAATTTGCACCCAACATTCTTATTATATCACACTGAAAAATTATGTTCAATAGATTTTATAAAAATAAAAATTTAATTATTTTAAATAAAAGTGTTGACATTGTTGAAAATGTTGTGTATAATATAGACAAAGAAAAGGAAATAAAAGGAGGTCTTAAATATGATGAATAAAAAACCTTCAATTAGACATATCAAAGACTTTTTACGGAGCTTACCCCCTAATATATAAAACCGGGTACAGTAAGTAACGGTTGAAGCTAACTTGTTTGTGTCGGAGCAACTGATCATTTTGATGTTATGAAACATAAAGAAAATTAATTAGACAGATCAAGTAATAGTGTTCCGAATTTAACTTAACAGTCTGATTTATCTTATAATCGTAATAATATCTTTAAAATATATTTTATGTTTAATTAGAGATATAATAAGATATTATTAATGAAACCGTAAATTTCATTTGCAGACTGTATCGTCCCAATAAGTGAATTTTAATAATTTACGAGTTGTGCTCGGTGAAATTGATTTTTTCAGATAATTTAATATATATGTATTGGAAATTTATAAATGGTGGTTAGACCAATGAGAAGTTAACTTAATTTTCATAACTAATATGAATGGGGAAATTCCAATGTACAGGTAATTTTATTAACATATTACATATTTTAAGTTACAAAGGATTGAGACCAAAGTACAATTAAGTTTAACAAAAGCTGTTAAATCCTTAAAAATGACATAATTCATAAATGCTAAGAAAAAGCATATTTCATAAAGATGAATATAAGTTAATTAATAGGAAATAAACAGCAATAATTTCAAAAAATAAGCGGTGATTGTAATAACAATCACCGCTTTTCTTGTTATAAGAGCAATTAATAACAAACTGATTCAGCTCGTATTATCCTGCGTTTTTAAGCTGAAGTCTTAATTTGTCAGAAATCATAGCAATAAATTCGCTGTTAGTTGGCTTACCTCTGTCATTGTGAATAGTATATCCGAAATAGGAGTTAAGCACATCAATATCTCCTCTGTCCCAGGCAACTTCAATTGCGTGTCTGATAGCACGTTCAACTCTTGATGAAGTAGTTTCGTATTTTTTAGCAACAGAGGGATATAATTGTTTTGTAACAGCATTGATTATTTCCGGTTTCTCAACGGACATAATAATCGAATCTCTCAGATAATGATAGCCTTTAATGTGTGCAGGAACACCGATTTCATGAAGAATTTCGGTAACCTTGAGTTCAATTCCGAAAATGTCAAGGCTCATTGTCTTGTTAAGCACATTATCTCGATTTTTCTTTACAAGTCCAACAATGTTCTCGCACATTTCTTCAATATTATAAGGCTTTAAAACGAAGTAGGTTGCACCGGAGCACATAATTTCTCTTTCAAGTACCGGACTGTGGAAAGAAGAAAAAACAATGAAAATCGGTGAATGCTGATTTTGTCGTTTAATGTTCCTCATTACTCCGATTGCGTCGAGCCTAGTCATAAAAGAATCCATTAAAACAGCGTCAGGCTGTTCCTGTTTAATTCGGCTTAAAAGCTCGTCTCCGTCTTTGGCGCAGAACGACGCAGAAATATTAAAATTTTGCAATACTTTCAAATTTTCCTGAGAAAATTCTGTTGCGTCATCTGTGATAATTAATTTAATGTTGTTGTCCATTGTGAAATTCCCCCAAAATATTGTTGTGAATTAATATTACCACAAAATGGTAAACTTGGCAATACTTTCCAAATAATTTTTTTTAAAAATTGAAAAAATATTTTAATTAAGAATTTTCGACATAGAAAATTCTTCAATATATGGGGTTATTCGCTATAATTCGTCACCATATTTTGTGCTGTTATTCCGTATCCCTCTGATGGGTTGTTCAAAAAAACGTGTGTAACGGCACCTACAAGCTTGTCGTTTTGAATAATCGGACTTCCGCTCATACCCTGAACAATACCACCACAGTTTTTCATCAATTTCTCATCTGTAATTTTAATTACAAAATTTTCATTACAGTCTGAATTAAGATTGACTATTTTGGTTATTTCAATTGAATAGTATTGCGGTTCTTCACCTTCAATTGTTGTATACAGTTCTGCACTTCCTGTTTCTATATCGTGATTATCTGAAATTTCAATTTTTCTTTCTGAATTAGAAAAATTGTCAGATATTGTCCCATATACTCCAACGTCTGTATTTTTTATTAAATAGCCAATTGTACTGTCGGTGAAATAACCGTTCAGACTGCCTGCTTTTCCGCAACTGCTTTTTGTTACGCCGTTTATATTGGCATGAACTGCTTCTCCCGAGCCGAGCGGTAAAAGCAAGGAAGTGTCATTGTCACATATTCCGTGACCGAGTGCAGCAAAGTAATTTTTTTCAGTATCATAATAAGTGATAGTACCGATTCCGGCACAGCTATCTCTGACCCATGCACCGATAAGATACATTCCTGCTGTATTTTTCTTTGGCATTACATTTTTTGTCAGCTCTTTGCCGTCCCTTTCAATTGTGAGGCTGATAGTCTCACCGTTTGAACTTACAGCTGCATTCTGTAAGGCCTCATTTGTGCAAATGGTTTCTCCGTTAACTTCCTTAATCACGTCATTTACTTTAATTCCACCTTCTTTTGCAGGGCAGACATATTTGTTTCCATCATAATAACTCTCAAGGTTAATTACAACTACACCGTTGTTGTAGAACTTAACTCCAAACGGCTGACCGCCAAGATAAACGCTTTGGCTTTCTGTTTCTGATACTGCTGTAATTTGCGAAAATCCAAGTAAAATTGCTCCTGATAAGGCAACTGATAATATTTTTTTAAATTTTTTCAAAAAATCACCTTCTTTCCGTTGCCTTTATTATCGTTTGCATTTATAATATAAGATAAAACAGGCTAAAAAATATTAAAATTTTATTTGGTATTAATCTTTTAATCTTTTAGATAAAACCGTGATTTTTTGAAAAAATTTTCACAAAATAAATGATTTTCAATTTTTGAGGTATATATGGCAGATTTTCATAGCGTGCTTAAAGGATTAAGCGAAGAAGAAGTAAGACAACGAGTTAATGAAGGTAAGGTAAATGTTTCTTCAAATCTAAAAACAAAGTCGATTAAGCGTATTTTTTATGACAACATATGTACGCTGTTTAATGCAATAAATGTTGTTTTGTTTATTGCGCTATTGGTTGTCGGTTCCTATAAAAATATGCTTTTTATGGGAATTGTTCTTGCAAACATCACAATCGGAATTGTTCAGGAAATTCGTTCCAAAATCAGCGTAGATAAGCTGACTATACTATCAGAGAAAAAGGTAAGCGTACTTCGAAGTGGGAAAATTATTGAAATAAGTAAGGAAGAAATTGTTCTTGACGATATTCTTGTTCTTTCCCGTGGCAGTCAGATTCCTGCCGATTCCATAGTATGTAAAGGTGAATGTAAGATAAATGAGAGTCTTCTCACCGGTGAATCCGATTTAATATTAAAAAAAGAAAATGATGAGCTTCTTTCGGGTAGTTTTATTGCATCGGGAAAATGCTTTGCAAAGGTTAATAAGGTAGGTGCCGATTGCTACGCCGCAAAAATAAACAATGAAGCAAAGTATATTAAGAAAGTAAATTCACAGATTCTCAAATCCTTTAATTTTATAATAAAGCTCTGTACTTTTGTTATTTTTCCTATAGGTATTTTCTTCTTTTTTCGTCAGTTCGGAATACAGGGAGGAGATATTCAGGGTACGGTTGTCAGCACAGTTGCTGCTATTGACGGAATGATTCCCAAAGGAATGATATTGCTCACCAGTACCGTTCTTGCAGTATCTGTTATCAGAATGTCATCAAAAAAGGTACTTGTTCAGGAAATGTATAGCATAGAATCTCTTGCGAGGGTTGACGTGCTTTGCCTTGATAAAACTGGAACTCTGACGACTGATAAAATGAATGTGACTGATATAATAAAATTTGATACTGATGAAAACGAAGTCAGAACTGCACTTTCGTCAATTGTTTCAGCATCTGATGAAATCAATGCAACGCTTTATGCAATCAAGGACTGCGTAGGAGGAACCAAACCACTTAATTGCAGTAAATTTGTTCCGTTTTCTTCTGAAACAAAATGGTCGGGCGGTACATTCTACAATGGAAAAACCTATGTTATCGGTGCTGCTGAATTTGTTTTTCATGACAGAGAAAAGTACAGGGAAGTTTTTGATGAAATAGAAAAAGTAAGTCAGACCGTTCGCATACTCGTGCTTGCGTCCTCGGATTGTGCAATCACGGATTCTGAAATTCCGCAAAATCTCACGCCAATGGCTATTGTTCTGATTAAGGATACCTTGCGTGACAACGTAAACGAAACTGTTAATTACTTTAAGGAACAGGGAGTAACACTGAAGGTTATTTCCGGTGACAGCGTAAAGACTGTAAAAAATATTGCTATAGATACGGGAATAGAGGGCGCAGAAAACGCTGTTGATATGACAACAATTACAACTGATGACGAACTGTTTGAGGCGGCTGAAAAGTACAACGTATTTGGCAGAGTAACTCCAATTCAAAAGAAAAAGCTTGTAATTGCTATCAAAAACCATGGACATTGTGTAGCAATGACAGGCGACGGTGTAAACGACGTCCTTGCACTCAAAGAAGCGGATTGTTCCGTTGCAATGGCGTCGGGCAGTGATGCCGCAAGAAATGTTTCACAGCTTGTACTTGTCAACAACGATTTTGCTTCGATGCCTGATGTTGTAGCTGAGGGACGAAGAACAATCAACAACCTTGAGCGCAGTTCATCTCTTTATATGGTAAAGACTATCTATTCGGTAATACTTTCTGTTTTCTTTATATTTTTCCATATGCAGTATCCGTTTCAGCCGATTCAGCTTACATTAATCGGTGCGTTTACAGTTGGTATACCATCGTTTGTGCTTGCTTTGCAGCCAAACAAAAACATAATCAAAGGTAATTTTACATTTAATATAATAGCAAGAGCACTTCCCGCCGTAATCTGCGTAGTATCAAACATAATCACTGCGGCGATAGTATGCAAATTTATAGCCTTACCTACAGCTGAGTTTTCAACAATCTGCGTTTATACAACAGCAATTTCGTGTATGCTCCTTGTAATCAGGCTATCACTGCCAGTTAATGCGTTGCGTGCAGCTATGCTTGCAGTTTGTACCGCAGGTATTTTAGTCGGAAGTATTTTCTTCGGTCATTTCTTCTCATTGGTTTCATTAAGCTTTGACGGACTTGTACTGCTTGCTATTCTGGTTACAGCTACAATAATTATTTTCAATATTTTCTATAATATTGCGCAAAAATTAATTCAAAAATATAAAAGCAGAGGTTAATCTAAATGATATATAATAATATTTTAGACGCTGTCGGTCACACTCCTATTGTAAGACTTAATAATATGGTTGACGATGACAGTGCAGAAATTCTTGTGAAATTTGAAGGTCTTAACGTAGGCGGCTCAATCAAGACAAGAACAGCGTATAATATGATATTGCAGGCTGAGAAAGAGGGCAGAATACATAAGGATACCGTAATTGTCGAGCCTACAAGCGGAAATCAGGGAATAGGTCTTGCACTCGTCGGAGCAGTAAGAGGGTATAAAACTATTATAATTATGCCCGATTCCGTCAGTGAAGAACGCAGAAAGCTCGTTCGCCACTACGGCGCAGAGGTAATTCTTATTCACGACAGTGGTAATATCGGCAAGTGCATTGACGAGTGTCTGCAAACAGCAATTAAAATGTCAAAAGAAAATCCTAATGTCTTTGTTCCTCAACAGTTTGAAAATGAAAATAATCCCCTTGCACACCGTCACCACACAGCGCTTGAAATTATGGAGCAGGTAGGAGGTCCTATTGACGGTTTCTGTTCAGGCGTAGGTACAGGCGGCACTATTACAGGAATAGGTGAGGTGCTAAAAGCGCAGTATCCGAATATTACAATCTGGGCGGTAGAGCCGGAGAATGCCGCAATTTTGTCGGGCGGTACAATCGGCACTCACCTGCAAATGGGAATAGGTGACGGAGTAATTCCACAGGTGCTAAATACACAAATTTACGAAGATATCTGCATAATTACCGATGATGAGGCTATTCAGACCTCAAAGGATTTAGCAAGGAAAGAGGGGCTTATGTGCGGCATTTCAAGCGGTACAAATGTTGCCGCTGCAATAAAGCTTGCTAAAAAGCTCGGCAAAGGCAAGACTGTTGTAACTGTACTTCCCGATACGGCAGAAAGATACTTTTCAACTCCTCTTTTCGAAAATGAATAATTCTAATAAAGAAAAATAGGTGATATGATTTGAACATAGTATTGCCGAAGAATGTTAAGATAATAATTGATAATTTAAATAAGAATAATTTTGAAGCGTTTATAGTCGGCGGATGTGTTCGTGACTCAATAATCGGACTGACGCCGCACGACTGGGACATATGTACCAACGCAAAACCCGATGAAATAAAGAAATGCTTTGAGAGCTTTAACACTTTTGATTCGGGCATAAAGCACGGTACAATTTCTATTGTCCTTGACGGTGAAGTGTTTGAGGTTACAACCTACCGAATTGACGGCACATATTCCGACAACCGACGTCCCGACAGCGTAACGTTTACATCTGATATATCAAAAGACCTTGCACGACGTGATTTTACGATAAATGCAATGGCGTATAATGAAAAAAGCGGGTTGATTGACCCGTATGGCGGCAAAAATGATTTGCGTGATAATATAATCAGGTGCGTTGGAAATCCCGATTTTCGTTTTAATGAGGACGCTTTGCGCATAATTCGTGCGTTGCGTTTTGCATCTGTTTATGATTTTGTGATTGAAAATGAA
This sequence comes from uncultured Ruminococcus sp., assembly GCA_902766885.1. Classification (GTDB taxonomy): domain Bacteria; phylum Bacillota; class Clostridia; order Oscillospirales; family Acutalibacteraceae; genus Ruminococcoides. Next base: position 6,999 of record CACXFS010000025.1, read on the forward strand.
ACGTCAGAATCAATCCATAAAAACGCTGATTTGCTTAAAAATATAGCTGTAGAAAGAATTTCTGTTGAATTTAATAAGCTTTTGTGCGGTGACGGAGTTGAAGATATTCTGAATAACTACCGTGACGTTATAGCTGTTTTCATTCCCGAAATCAAGCCTATGTTTGACTACAATCAGCATACAAAACACCACAACCGTGATTTATGGCATCACACAACGTATTCGGTAAAGTCTGTTGATAACAATCCGTTGCTCAGAATGTCAATGCTTTTACACGATATTGGCAAACCTAAAGCCTGCAAACGTGACGAAAACGGAACGTGTCACTTCAAAGGTCACCCGAAACACAGTGCAGAAATGGCTGAAATAATACTTCACAGACTTAAATATCCAACTGATTTTATCGAAACCTGCATAACGCTTATAAAATACCACGATGTCCGTTTTAACGGCTCAAAACGCCAGCTAAGGCACGTTATGAGTGCGATAGGTAATAAAAATGTTGAGCTTTTATTAAAAATCCAGCGTGCCGATATTATGGCACAGTCTGATTATAAGCACAAAGAAAAGCTTGAAAAACTCGACCTTGCCTGTCGGGTTTACAAAGAGATTTTAGCCGATAAGGATTGCTTTACCTTAAAACAGCTTGTAATCAATGGGAACGATATAAAAAACCTCGGAGTAAACGAAGGTGTAAAAATCGGCAAGATACTAAAAATGCTGTTAAGCCTTGTAATTGAGGACAAGCTTGAAAATGAAAAATCCGCCCTAATAAAAAAAGCGGAAGAAATACAGGATGAAATATGATAGATTTTAAAGTGACAAACACTCTTTCTAAAGATGAGAAATTCATTCGTGAAACGGTGTTTATAGAAGAACAGAATTTTAAAATAGAATTTGACGATACAGACGAAATTGCAACTCATATTGTGATGTATCTTGATGATAAGCCTGTCGGCTGTTGTCGCTTATATAAGCAGGAAAATGAATATCATATCGGCAGAATTGCAGTTCTAAAGCCGTACAGAGGAAAGGGATACGGTGAAAAAATTCTGATAGAAGCTGAAAAAGTTGCTAAAGAAACAGGTGCAGACTGTATAAAGCTGTCAGCACAGGTCAGAGCTTCAGGTTTTTATGAAAAGCTCGGATATAAAAAATACGGCGAAATCTACTTTGACGAATACTGTGAGCATATCGCAATGAAAAAAGACATATAAATCTGAATTTACAGCAACAGCGAGTTGCTTGAATTTATGGCATATCCTCATTATAATTTTTACAAGGTGGTGATTATTAAATGGAAACAAAGGATGTTATACTTGACCTCCGTACTAAAAGAGGTCTTTCTCAAGAGGAGCTTGCAGAAAAAATCTTTGTAACCCGACAGGCAGTATCTCGATGGGAAACCGGCGAAACAATTCCGAATACTGAAACACTAAAACTGCTCTCAACCTTTTTTGATGTTTCAATCAATACATTATTAGGTGCTCCGAGGCAACTTATATGTCAATGCTGTGGCATGCCGCTTGAGGATGCTACAACAAGCAAAGAGCCGAACGGTGAATTTAATGAGGAATATTGCAAGTGGTGTTATAGTGACGGCGAGTTCAAATATACCAGTAAGGAGCAGCTTATTGATTTTTGTGTAGAACATATGGCAAATGAAAATTGGCCTGCTGAACAGGTTAGGGCACATATGGAAGCTGTTGTACCAAAACTAAATCATTGGAAATAAGACTGATATTGTTTCAAAGTAAATTGCTCAATAAATTCCAGCATATAATTTGATTTTGTCTTTAATAAAGCGTCAAGGATTTGTGGTCCTTGACGCTTTATTTATACCTATTAAATTTTAAATTCTTGCAACGCCGGTTTTAACAGCCGCTTCCTTAACAGCCTCTGCAACGGTTTTGCCTATTCTCTTGTCAAAAGCCTGAGGAAGAATGTAATCGGGATTTAATTCATCTTCACTAACAAGAGAAGCGATTGCATATGATGCAGCAACTTTCATTTCCTCGTTAATTTCGCTTGCTCTGCAATCAAGTGCACCTCTGAAAATTCCGGGAAAAGCAAGCACGTTGTTAATCTGATTCGGAAAATCACTTCTGCCTGTTCCCACAACAGCCGCTCCTGCTTTTTTAGCAACATCAGGCATAATTTCGGGAGTTGGGTTAGCCATAGAGAAGATAATCGGATTATCAGCCATAGATTTAACCATTTCTTCGCTTACAATATTCGGTGCAGAAACGCCGATAAATACGTCAGCACCTTCCATTGCATCAGCAAGCGTACCTGTTTTCTTTTCACGGTTTGTAATTGTTGACATATATTTATGAACATCACTTAAACTGTTGTCACCCTCGCAGATAATACCGTTAATATCGCAGAGAGTAATATTTTTTGCCCCCATATTAAAAAGATGCTTTGTAATTGCAATACCTGCCGAGCCTGCACCGTTTACAACAATGTTGGCATTTTCAATATTTTTACCGACAATTTTAAGAGCGTTTAAAAGACCTGCCGCAACAATAACAGCCGTTCCGTGCTGGTCGTCGTGGAAAACGGGTATGTCGCATTTTTCTTTGAGCTTTTTCTCAATTTCAAAGCATCTCGGTGCCGCAATATCCTCAAGGTTAATTCCGCCGAATGAACCGCTGATAAGGTAAATTGTGTTAACAATCTCGTCAACGTCCTTGCTCCTTACACAGATAGGAAATGCGTCAACGTCTGCAAATTCCTTGAACAGCGCACATTTACCCTCCATAACGGGCATACCTGCCTCAGGACCGATGTCACCGAGTCCGAGTACTGCTGTACCGTCAGTGATTACGGCAACAAGGTTGTTTCTTCTTGTAAGCTCGAAAGATTTCTCATAATCCTTCTGAATTTCAAGACAAGGCTCTGCAACGCCGGGAGTGTATGCAAGAGATAAGTCCTTAGAGTCTGAAATTTTAACTCTTGAAACTACTTCGATTTTTCCGTTCCATTCATAGTGCTTTTTAAGGGATTCTTTTCTTATATCCATAAAAATACTCCTTTTCAAAATTTTACATAACTAACTTATAAATTATATACTGAAAATTGCTTTATATCAAGCCGTTTGCAGAAAATTATTGACTTTTAAGTTTATTTATTTTATTATTAGTACTGCGAGTGCGTTGAACAGCTGCGGGCAAAGTCCGAAAGGCTTTGTGCGAGGAAAGTCCGGGCTTCACAGAGCAAAAATAACGGCTAACGGCCGCCGGAGGCGACTCCAGGGATAGTGCAACAGAAAA
>CACXFS010000026.1 GCA_902766885.1 uncultured Ruminococcus sp.
ATCAAAGGTATATTCAACGTAATATGCATACTGTTTTCCGCCTTTATATTCCGCAATAAATTTTGCGTCCTTGCCGTTTACCTTTGCTGTTACGGTAGAAGTATCTCCCCATTCATACTCGGCTTTTACGGGGATTTTTACGGTGTACTGCGTACCGCTTTTGAAGGTTGTATCGGCAGGAGTCCATGAGGGAGTACCTGCAATTGCATAGCCCGAAGTACAAGTTGCCGTTGTCGCAGGCTTTACACCGGCAACAGGCTCTGCAACCGAAAGCTCAATATTCTGCGTTTTGTACTCGTCGGGTGCTGTTATTGTCATAGTAAACACGATGGAACGGCTGCCGTCTTCATTTTTAATTGTAGCATACGAATCTATTCCGTTGAGCTTTCCGAATACACTGCTGTAAAATGTATATCCTTCCTTTGGAATAACATCAATTCTGACAGCAACATTATCTCCGCTTTCAAATTCAAAATCGTCGCTGAGAATCTTACTGAACATCTCCCACCTGACATTACCGATGGTGTAGGGAGCGTCGGTGTCGTTTTTCGGATTTTTAAAATCTCCTACCGTTTTGTGATTCCAGATTTGGTCAAAGTCGTCAAAATAAATATCGTTACAGTATTTGATTACCTTATCTACGGACAAGGTAACTATATCTGACATAACAGTTCCGCCGTAGCCTTTTACTTCGCAGTAAACACGCTTGCCTGTCATCCAGTCGGAAACTTCTCTGAGCATAAGCATTTTGCCGCCTGAATACACATTTGGAGTTGTATAGCCGTTGTTTGAAAGATAGTTCCACGAAAGCTCATGTCCGTTTTCGTCTATAATGTGCCATATGTACTCGTTTGCATTTTCTGCATCTATTTTAAGAACGATTGCGTCACCCATAACAGAGGAATGACCGCCCGACGGCTGTGTTGTGATTCTCGGCCTTTTAGCAAATATATCAATAGAGCCTCCGAGCGAATAATCGGTGATGTTATGGTCAATAACTAAACCGGTATCATCATCTGTCACATAGCAGCCTTTGGGAATAATTTTTGAAAAATCAGTTTTTGAACTGAATTCAATTCCTTTATTTCCATAATATCTTCCTCCGGAAATTATAGTATTAGTGCTATAATCACCGCCCAAGTAAACTGCCGCCAAATTGCCGTCTTCGGTTTGATTATACAATTTGAAATATCCGTATGAAATATTAAGTGAATTAAGTAATCTTGCATCTAATGCATTTAATGAACCGTAGAAATAACCTCCGTTTATGGTTAAATCCGCATCATATGCATACAAAGCGTTTTTCTGATATAAATTTCTGTCTGTATTCTTATATTCGAAGTTGCCTCCGTTTATTGTTACAATGGTATCTCTGCCCATATAAACTGCGGTATTGAGTGCGCCGAAAGTACCGTAGTTAATTTCGACGGTAGTTTTATCATTGTCCGGGGCTGTGATTTTTACGGCTGAGCTCTTGTAATAGGTTGAATTAAAATATCCGCCGTTAATAACCGCTGTACCTCCGTCAATTTCAACAGCAGAAGTTTCATTATAGGAGTAATATACACCGCTGTCAATGCGGAGGTTTCCGCTTGATTTTACAATCGGAAAAGCATAAGTAAAAGTACCTATGTCATCTGAACCCGGTGACAGAGAATGAACATTAGTCAATATAAGACTTCCTGAGTCGGCAACATAAAACACTGCTTCGCCGTTGCCGGTATCAAAAGAAAAATTATATTTGAAATTAACAGTACTATCTATACCGTTACCGTCCTTCTGCCATAGTCTGAGCTTTCCCTGCTTGATTTCAAAAAGTCTTTTATCATACAATGTTTTTCTTTCCAGAATACAGTTGTTTAAGTCTATGGTAATGTCAGCGTCAGGGTCATCCAAACAAAGGGTATAATCATACTTGAAGTCCTCCTGTTTAAAGGTTTTACCGGGAAAATCAAGCTTAATCCACTGCTTGCCGCCCTTTGCAAGAGCGTTTCTCAATTCGTCATAAGTGGTTACGACTGTTTGTTCCCCTGTTTTCGGAACTGTTATTCTCTCCAGCACATACGAGCAACCGGAGCATTCTTTTACATATTCTCCCTCTTTACTTGCAGTAGCCTGATTAACACCGGTCCAGTTTTCGGTTTTTGAGCAATATTTGCGGTGCTTGCCGTCAGAGTCAAATATTTTTTCACCGCATACAGTACATTCACGCCAATGGCGGTTGTCGTCATAACTATGTGGACCTTGTATATGAATATGGTCTTCAGGACAACACATCATACTGCTTGTCGAACATACCATAATAGTATCATTATCGGTCAGGTCTTCCGGTAAAGCTATACCTACTGCCTCTGCCTGTGTTCTTGCGTATTTTACGGGCAGAAACATACCCTGAGTTACTCCCCGCACAGTGTTGTTTTCATCATAGAAGACTACATCACATTCGACTCCGGAAATAACAATTTTGTCCTTGAGAACAAACATAAGCGACAAGTTGTAGCTTACGGTGTCGGTGAAGGTATCTAATTCATAGTAGAAGTCACCCGAACTGCCTAAAACCAAAGAAAAAAAATCTGTAAACTTTTCGTCGGGTCCCATAGCCACCGTATCGTCATCACCCATCCAAGCCCAGCCGTACAGATTATATCGACTGACGCTTTCTTTTTTAATATCAGCTTGCGGTGCAGCACCGGGGCGAGGATAAACTACATTGCGGATAGTTATATCGTATTCAGCCGCACTTGCCGAAAGCATTGAAAGCGGTAAAGCCGAAATACAGATAAGCAAGCTAAGGCATATGCTTATTACTTTTTTCGATATTTTAGTTTTCATAAAATCCCTCCATAAATCAGGTTACAATCGGGATATACTTGCCTTTTATTGACAGGTTGTACTGCTATTATTTATAAACAGCAGACTTTGCAAGTTCCTGAACAAGGGGATCGTCGATTGGCAATTTATCAAAGTCGTTTTGAGTTGTTTTGATTTCAACGTAAATATTCTTGCCGTCTGCTCTCTTGTAGTAGGATACGAGGCAGGTTTCTGCGCCGTATTCGTGTGACATTTTTACCTCTTTGTAGGTAGTGTCACCGTAGGTTACTTCTTCGCCGATTTCGGACTTACCCTCTTCATAGGTATCGAGATTTCTGACTCTTATACACTCCTCTACTGCATCATCAAGCGAGCTTATCATTCTTGTTGTGCTCACTTCAAGTCTGCCCTCTGTTGTGCCTTTTTTACCGAAATCAATCTTAATTGAGCCAAGGGCGTCTTCATCGTGGTAGTAGGAGTTAATTTTGTACTGTAAGCCCTCGGGAATTGTTACTGTGCAGAAATCGCTGTCGAGAATTTTCTCACCCTCGCCGCTGTCGCCCTCCTGCAATTCTGCCGAGGCTGTTGTTTCTTCAACTGTTGTTTCCTCAGCCTTTGTTTCCGAAGCTGAGCTTTGAGCTGAAGTTTCCTTTGTACCTGAGCTTTCGCCCGAGCCGCCGCAGGCTGCAAGAGAGGTTGTCATAACGAGTGCTAATAAAATTGCTGCTAATTTTTTCATAATAAAATTCCTCCTGATAATTATGAGTTATAAAATAAAAATATATGATATTGAAGATGATTATTTATTATTCAAGCTTTTCTAAAAGCATCTGACTATATAAAATACCATCGTCTTTAATTTTTAATTTTTCAAACGAAGATACCTTTTCGCCAAAAATTTCACCTTCAATTTTTGTGTCATAAAAATACTCTCCGTTTTCCTCTTTCCATGTTGTCGAATCCATAATTGCAAAGCCGTCAACAATCTCCATACCCTCTTCGAGGCACTGATTTACAAGCTCTTCGGGAACAGGGAGCAATGTATTCATTGTGCCGTCGGGGAGAAATTCAATTACCGAACTCGCCATTTTTATGTATTCTTCGGCGTCCTCAAGCGTTTCAAGCTCCTGAGGTGTGAACATTTTCAGACTGAAATCAGGCTGTAAAACGCCTATTTTTTTAACTTTCCATTTACCTATTATGTTCATACATATCCTCCTTTTTATGCCCACGGGTTACTGCTTTCAAGCTGACGGATTCCGAGGAGTATACTTGAATACTCCCACAAATACCACTTTCCGTCTTTTGCTTTTCTTAGCTTTATCGGACGTGGGTCATCTGCACCGCCTGATTTGATAAACAGCTTGGCTATTCCCTGTTCGTCATAGGAATATCGGTTTTCGCTGACTGAAATTGTGTATGGAGCGACAGGCTGATAATCGTTGCTTGGAGTTGCTCCGGCAAAATACGACCTTGGAACATAGTCTTTATCACGGAAACGGTCGGCAATAAAAGATTTGTCGGAGCCGTTCATCGGTCTTGGTCCACGCAGAAAGTCAATCATTCTGTAGCACAACTCACTGTCTTTCGGATAAAAACAGAATGCAAGTACGGTCATTGCCGCCGTCTGAAACGGAGTTGACAAGGAAGCCTGCGGCAAGGATATGAACTGCTCATAGCTTTCGGGCAAGTTACCAAACACAATTTTCTCGGTTTTGTTGCCTGCGTTCTGCACCGTCTGTTTTACAGCGTTGCCAAGCTGATTAGCGGCTTTACCGGCAAACATATCAAACAATCCCATATTAATCCTCCTTTTATTTGTTTTATATATTAATGTTTAATTATAGATTTTAGAGGAAGTCGGGCGAATTGAAAATTCACCCGACTAAAGCTGTTGATTTTATCAAGCGAGCTTTTTGTTCTTGAATGCACCGATAAGGTAAAGTACCGGAATTACAAGACCGCAGATAACGGAAAACACGCTGAAATTCTCGGGATAACCTATGAGTGTGAATACATTGGAAATGATGCACATAGCCGCAACAGCGATACCCCAGCCAATGCAAGTATTGGCTTTTTCAGGCTTGTTCCAATTCTTAACACCGATGATTCCTGCAACAAACTCAGCAACTGCGCCGACAAGAGAAATTATGCCCGAAGCCCAGAGAAGTCCCATTGGAGCACCGAGTGCCTCAAGCACGCCGAGTCCGAGAATTGCAATGATTGATACAACTAAAGCAATTGCACCGAAGATAATCATCAGAATACCGGTAACCTTTAAAAATTTTGAACCCATTTTATTTCCTCCTTATTTATTTAGAAAGCATTTCTGCTTTTCTATCAAGTTAAAATACTTTTGATTATTTCTGCAGTTTCTGCAACACGTTTTCCTCTTTCGGCAGGCATATTAAGCACACCCTTTAAGCCTTTTCTGAGAATACCGTTTTTGTCAACACGGGCTTCAAAGCCGCCGACGCCGACAGTTGTATGGTTCTGCTGAACTATAGGTCTTACAGTAACCTCACTGCCTTTTACGGTGACGGTTACAACAAGCTCAAGGTCTGAATCTCTTTCAAATTCGATTTTCTTTCCGAAAAGACCTTTTTTTAGCTTGAACGGCATTTTGAAATCGGATGCTCTCTGATTCATCTTTTCATAGATTTCTTCAAGCTCCATTTCTCTGCCGAGTTCAATTTTTATCGGACGTTCAGATGTCATTGTGTCTTTAAAAGATGCCATAATTTTCCTCCATTAAAATGTTTATTTTTGGGTGAAATATTAGTGATGAATTTCCCTTTTCATTGTTTAGAAAGCTGTTTAATCGTTGTTATCGGCATATTTCTCTGCAAGCTGAAAGAAAAGCTCGTTTACAGCTTTGAAACACTCACCGTTAGTTTCAACATTCAAACCTTCTTCGCCGTACTTTACGAAAAAATTCGTTATTGTTTCGTCGCAGGCGAAAAAGATATTCTTTTTCCTTCCTGCTTTTATGTGACCGGAAAAGTCATATTTGCTGTCAAGCTCAGCAAACTGCTGAAATTCTTCCTCAGTTATTGCTGTATCGGTAAGGTTTATTTCTTTACAATCATTATTATCATAATCTACAATAAGACATTCGGCATCAAGCAGATATGAGCCGTTTTGCTCCCTCGCCCAAAAGCTATAGCAATACGTTCTGTCCATATGGCTTTGAGAAATTGACACCGAAGAAAGCTGTTCATTCGGTCGTGAAGGACTTTTGACTTTTCCGGAACAGCCGAAAAATGAAAATAATATCGACATAGCACTCATAATAATTAAACTTTTCTTGAAAAAATGTTTCATCTTAATAAGGTTAATTCATATCGTTGAAATCAAACACATCACCGCACTGCGGACAGAATTTCGGAATATTGGTGTTATCTTTCGGAGTCCAGCCGCATTTGTCACAGCGATATGTTCTTGCTCCCGACGGATATGCATTGGTCTGCTGTTGTACGCTTCCGCAATTCTGGCAGAATTTGCCCGTATTCTGCGTTCCGCAGTTTGAACAAACCCACATTCCTGTTGCCTGTGCTGACTGTTGAATCGGCTGTTGATACTGCTGATTAAAATTCTGCTGATTAAAATTCTGCTGATTAAAATTCTGCTGCTGATACGGCTGTTGATTGAAACTTTGCTGTTGCTGGTACGGCTGTTGATTAAAAATCTGCGGTTGCTGATACTGCGGATTGAATTGTCCGCCGCCGTAAAAATTCGGCATCAACGCACGTCTTAATTCATCAGCCTGACGTTCGTAATCACGATACAAGTCGGTAAATCTGCTGTCGGGACGCTGACCGAATTTTGTAAGCTCAAATCTGATTACCGAAAACCAAGGTGAACTTACCGTAATTTCAACATTAAATTCATATTCGTATTTGTACCTCGGAGGATTGTAGCTTACCTGGTTGCCCTGACTGTCGGTCTGCATAATCTCGTCTTTGTCCTCTTTTATGTCGATATTACAGCCTGTCACCTGTGAAAGCTCGATAATATCGGGATTGGATTCACGCCAGTTTGACGAGGACGTAACGATGAATTTACGAGAATTATCGTCTATGTAAACCTTCTTTTCAGTGCCTATGATTCGGTTTGGATTAAAGAAAGCAAGCTGTTGTTTGTTTTCTTCACGATAAACAAGTTGTTGTTTGATTTCTTTAACAGTTGACGCTCTGCGTTCGCTGAAAAACGGTGAAAGCTTTTTGGCACAATCCTTGCAAAGATTTCCGTCCTCAAGTTTGCGGTTGCCAAGCAAACCTATTTTTTCTCCGCAGACATCGCAGTATTTTTTATCAAATAATCCCATAATTATCCTCCTGAGTAAAAATAAAAATCAAAGAATATAATCTTCTACATTTAACATTATACCAGTTTTTGTAAATTTGACATGAACCGAAAGATCTATGCCGTGCAAATTTTATGCAAAAAAGCGCAAAAAAATTGAGTATCTGAAATAAGATACTCAATTTTTACGATATACATTTCCTTAATATTTACTACAATTCCGCTTACACGAGCTTCAATTGCAAGCTCCGTACGACTCTCACACCCTGTTTTTTCAAGCATATTATGTATATGATTTTTTACCGTACTTTCCGAAATATTCAATTTTCGTGCAATAGCCGCATTTGAAACGCCCGTTATCATAATTCTGAGAACTTCAAGCTCCCGCTCGGTAAATTCATTGCTAAAGGCAAGTCCAAGCTTTACTTTAGGCGTGCTGTCGGGATAAACTGACTCGCCTTTCATTGTTCTGTCCATAACGTCAAGGATTGTATCCTTTGACACTTCCTTATACCAGAAGCTCTCAATTCCAATCTGTCGGGCTCTTTTTATCCATGAAACCTCAGGCATTGATGTGACGGCAATTATTTTAGTTTCGGGGCAGTTTTTCTTGATTCTTGCGGCAGCGTCCAGACCGTTTGAGCCGTCACTCATAAGAATATCCATTAACACAAGGTCGATTTTGTTTTTCAGGACAAAGGTGTCGGCAAATATTGCAGACTCAAGAGAATATACCAGCTCATAATTTTCAGAGGATTTTAAATACATCTCAAAGAGCTGACGTGAAACAAACTGGTCGTCCACAATCATAACTTTTGTTTTTGACATTTTACTCTGCTCCTTCAAATCTTAAAATTAATCGAAATCGTGGTTTCGTTTCTATCGTCATAACTCCGCCTGCTGATTCTACCGTACTGCGAAGGTTTTTCAAGCCGCCTGTTTCCTTGATTTCACCGTCCGGCTGATTGCCGTTATTTGTGATTTCTGCCGTAAGAGAGGAAGCATCCGAAGTAATATTCATATAAAGGCGATTTCCCTTTGCGTGTTTGACTGTATTTGTAAGACATTCGTGCAGGGAAGCAATCAGAACATCCCTTTTATTCCCCTTATCGGGCAGTTCACCGTTGAGCTCAACAGTGACGTCTACAGCCTCTGCCGCCTTTAAAAGCAAATCCCAATCGTTGCTTTTAACTTCGGGTACAGCCTCTTTTTTCATCACCGATATTGTGTATCTCCACAAAAGCAGTACGCTTTCTATGTCACGCTGTGACTCAGGCTTTGCAAGGTAGGAACGAAAAGCAAGCAATGAACGGCCTATATCGTCGTGCACCTTCATTTTGGCATTCAGTATTTCTTTTTCTGTTATTATGCGTTCAACGTCACCGTTGTATTTGCGCAAGCGCTCATTAACACTGCTCAGCCTTTGGTTCCTCAACTCAAGCTCTTTATTGAGAAGATACTGTTCGGTTACGTCATATGCGACAAGCTCCTGCACTTCTGAATTTCCGACATTCAGCGTATTACTGCGAAAATCCCAGACTTTTTCATCAGATTGAATCACAAGCGTTGGTTCAGTACTGATAATCTGCGCTTTACCGTCCGAGTTATTTGTTTGCAAATTATTAAGAAAGCTTTTGGCGTTCATAATTTCGGTACCGAAAAGTTCACCGCTGATTTTATTCATCTGCGTATTTACAAGCATCGGCTGGCCGTCTGAACGATAAAAACATACCCCGTCGGGCAAGGCGTCAAGGCTCTCTTTAATTGCTCCCGCAGTGAGGATATTTTTCTTTGTGTGGCGTATGTACGCAAGGAACACGGCTTCACCGACAGCAGAAAGAACAAACCAGAGTACGAGGGCATAAATAGGCATATTGCCTATTATGTCAGAAAAGAAGTAAAATGGTTGCCCCTGCACGGTTTTAAGGCTTACATCGACAATACCCTGAAGCATAAACATAACCTCAAGCAAAAGTACTGCCGACAGCAAAATGTATCTTTTACGCAAACGCAGAACACAGACATTTACAAGGATTAATACAGCTACAACCATCAAAAGTAAAGAACACACGCCAAAGATTATGTGTACCGAGGGAGAAAGTTCAAAATATGTCATCATACGCTCTCACCCCCTAAAGGCAGATAAAGAGAAACGTATTCTGTTTTATTCTCTGTTTCTGTATCAAACGTTGCACCGACAGCTTTAACTTTATCTTTCATAAAATCTTTTGACAGAATTTCATTCGGATTGTTCAGCTCAATACGCAAGTTGAGATACTCACTTGAAATGTCAAGATTTACAAGTACTGCGTCTGCTTTGGGAATACCCGACTCTATAACAGATTCAAACACTTCATATGCAAGAAGTGCATATTCACCCTTTAGCTCACCTTCTCCGTTATAATCAAAATAAGCCTTTATTCCGCACAAACGCACATAATCAAGTGATTCGGTGATTGCAAGGCAAAGCTCACCGCTTGGGATATATGTATTCTGATGAAACATCAACAGCATATTAGAAAGCCTTTTTATATAGGCGTAGAGAATACATGCAAATTTCATTGACTGTTCAAAGGTTTCGTCACTCTTTGACGGAGCGTCAATCAGATTACTAATTCTATCAAGCTGAGGAGTTACGCTTCTGGCTATATCATCATACAGCTTATTCTGCTGTTCAACTTTGATTCGTTCTTCTGCAAGCTTGTTTTCCGCATCAAGCATAGCGTTTTCCTCAGCTAATACATCGCCCAAATCCGCAAGTTCACAGTTAAGACGGTTTATTTCGGTAATATCCTTTGTCCAATAGCCGAAACCGCCGTGTATTGCGTGACTTTTCAATAACACTCTGCCGTAATTAAGAAAAATTGCATTCTTTTCTGCGTTGCGAATCTGTTCCTCGGTAACAGGCACGCTCTGTTCGGATTTGTATCTTATTACTCCGTTGTTATCCATAATTCCTGCTCCGATTGAGGACGTATTCCAGAAGTCGCCGTAGCTGTCATTTGACGGAATCAGATGTACCGAAATAAGGCACTCCATAAATGCGGCAAAAATAAAGCACATAAATTCAGGCATTTTGAACGTTATTACAATCAAACCGTCTTCGTTAAAAATATAGGAGATAGAGTAAATAACAGCTAAAGCCAGAGGAATCATAGGCAGCCAGATTTTACGCCGATTTTCAGGTACGGCACACCGTACAAAAACTATTACCAGAATTGACACAAACAGCACGGCAATCCATAAAACAGATATATAATAAAATAATCCGTGTATGTAGTCACTGTCGCTCCACTTTGCCAAACCGTCGGGAAAATAAAAAGCAAGCCGGTGTAAATCATTTGTTAAAATACCCAATGTAATTATAGCGGTGGGAATATAGAGTAGATTCCAAAGACGGCTTATCGGTCGGTTCTGCGGTCTTCCGATATGAAGTACCGAAAAAAACATCAACAGTACGCAAAACGTCTGCGGTATATAATAGAGATACCACGCATACCGTGCTGTGAAACTTCCGTCGGGCAAAAATTCATATTTTATCGTCCTCAGCATCATCCAGAAAATCATCATAAGAGCGCACACCGTCAGATTCCTTCGAACATCCGGCTGGACAAGTCTACGTTGAAGCTGATAAATCCAGATAAAAGCCGATGCAGTAAAGAACATAAAGATTATACTGTTGTATGAGAAAGTTCCGTAATAATAACCCAGAAGGCGAACTGCTCCTGCAAGCAGTACAAGCATAACGCATATAAAGTTAAGGATTCTTGTTTCTCTGCTCCTCTGCATAATCCGCCGCCCCTTTAGTAAAAACACTTTATATTCAGTATAACAGACATTATTTTAAAATACAATCTTAATGCATTATTTAAAAAAATAAATTGAATTATTGTTAAATCTTCCGGAATATAGAAAATCCTCCCGAATTCTGAGTTATCGGGAGGATTTGAGGGGGTAATATGGAAAAAACAAATGAGTTGTATATTTAAGATTATTAGATTACTGTTTTAAGATAATCAAAAATTTCCTTTTCGCTTGACATTGACATAACCTTTTCTGCTACCTCGTCGGCTTCATTCTTTGTCCATGTTGAAATTGTCTTTCTTACTTTAAGAACAGACGGAGCAGATACGCTGAATTCCGTCAAGCCAAAGGAAATCAATAGCGGTATCATCATTCGGTTTGCCGCCGCTTCTCCGCACATACCAACGGGTATGTCGTTCTTAACTCCGCACTCGATTATGTGCTTTATAAGTCGCAGAACACTCGGTTGGAGTGCCGAATAAAGATATGATACGTCACTGTTGCCTCTGTCACAAGCCATCGTGTAACCTGTGAGGTCGTTTGTGCCGATACTGAAAAAGTCTGCTTCTTTCGCAAGCAAATCGGCAATTACTGCAGCTGACGAGGTTTCCATCATCACGCCGACCTGTATATTTTCATTGAATTTGATTTCTTTTTCACGAAGCTCTGACTTTACCTCTTCAACAAGAGCTTTGCCCTCACGCAGTTCATCAACCGTTGTGATGAGCGGAAACATTATTTTAATGTCACCGAATGCGCTTGCACGCAGGATTGCTCTGAGCTGTGTTTTGAAAAGGTCACGGTTTTTAAGGCAATATCTGATTGCTCTGAAACCCATAAAAGGATTTTCTTCCTTTGCAAGTCCGAGATACGGCAAATCCTTATCACCGCCGATGTCAAGAGTTCTGATAATAAGCGATTTATCTTTGAGGATAAGAGCCGCCTTTTTATATGCGTCAAACTGCTCGTCCTCTGTGGGGATTGAATTTCTGTCCATAAACAGGAATTCTGTTCTGAAAAGTCCAACTCCCTCGCCGTCTGATTCAACAGTCTTTACAGCGTCGTCGGGCTTTCCGATGTTGCAAAACAGCTCATATTCTTCACCGCTTGCAGAAACAGTTTTTCTTCCTCTGTAATTTTCAAGCTCTCTGCGCTCGGTAAGAAACGCATTTCGCTTTTGAGTATAATTTTCAAGCTGAACTTCATCGGGCGAGTCAATAACGATGCCCTCGATACCGTCAACAATTACCTGCTGACCGTTTTCAAGCTTTGAAACTGCGTTTTCCACACTCAGCACAGCAGGAATTTCAAGCGCTCTTGCAAGTATTGCTGAATGAGAGGTTTTTCCGCCTGTTTCGGTGATGATTCCGACTATGTTATCCTTGTTGATTCCTGCCGTCATTGACGGAGTAAGCTCCTTGGCTACAAGCACGGTACCCGAAGGTGCAGAGCTTATTTTAACTTCCTGAACACCGAGAAGAATACTGAGTACGCCTGTTTTTATGTCACGCACGTCAGCAGCACGCTGTTTTGTAAGCTCATCGTCTGCAGCGGAAAACATTGCAATAAACATATCGCACATATGCTCTAAAGCCGACTCTGCACACTGTCCGTCGTCAATGAGCTTTTCAATCTCACCGCAGAGATAAGGGTCTTTGATTATTGCAATATGACCTTCGAGAATTTCAGCCTCTTTGTCGCCCGTTGACTTTCTTAAATTTTCAGCCTGCTCAAGAGTGTTTTTGCAGAACTCATCAACAGCGTTTCTGAATCGCTGTGATTCTGCGTCTGTATCTTCAACTGTTTTTGGAGTATATTCAAGTGAATGTTCCTCAATAATAAGAACTTTGCCGATTCCGATTCCGTCTGATGCGGGAGTACCGTTTAACATATCAATCACCTCGATTAGTGCGGATTTTGCAAAATTATTCGCCGAGTCCGCTTTCAATAAGCTGTGTTGCCTCTGCAAGAGCCTCGTTTTCGTCAGCACCGCTGCAAACTACTTCAATTTCACTGCCGCACTTAATGCAGGCTGCAATAATATTCAGAAGGCTTTTTGCGTTGTAATCGTTGCCGTTGAACTTAATTGTAACGTCGCAGGAGTATTTGCCCATAGCTGTGGCAAATACCGAAGCCGGACGCATATGAAAACCCTGTGCATTTGTAAGAGTAAGCTGTTTTGAAACCATAATAATTTCTCCTTATTTATTCTGTCTGTTCCGCAGTCTGCACAAACAAACTGCGGAACTTATTATATCTTTTGTATGTTATTTATATTATATTATTATTTCTTTGCAGAGTCAATAGGCTTTTTCAAAATTGTAAGAAGAATCATACCTACTACCGAGCCGATTGCAAGTGCAAGGAGGTACAGAAGCGGATTGCCGATTGTTGCTACTACGAAGATACCGCCGTGAGGTGCCATGAGCGTGCAACCAAAGAGCCATGAAAGACCGCCTGCTACTGCCGCACCGATTGCGCAGGAGGGAATAACCTTTAAGGGTGAAGATGCTGCATAAGGAATTGCGCCCTCTGTGATGAATGAAAGTCCCATAATATAGTTTACTACGCCGTTCTTGCGTTCTTCTGCTGTCCATCTGTTCTTGAAGAATGTTGTTGAAAGAGCGATTGCAAGAGGAGGAACCATACCGCCGATCATTACAGAAGCCATTACCTGATAGCATACTGTCTGAACTGCAACATCTGTTGTTGCGGCTGCTGTTGTAAGCATACCAGTACCGAATACATAAGCCGCCTTGTTGAACGGACCGCCCATATCAATAGACATCATTGAACCGAGGATACAACCGAGAAGAATACCAAGGTTGTTATCGCTGAGCCATGTAAGACCGCTGTTAAGACCTGTGTTAACAATGCCCATAATCGGGTTGATTGCACACATCATAACACCTACCATACCAAGTCCTGCAAGAGGATAAAGAAGTACGGGCTTGATGCCTTCGAGTGCATTCGGAAGCTTGTCACAAAGCTTTTCGATTGCGAGCATTAAGTAACCGCCTGCAAAGCCTGCAAGGAGTGCGCCGAGGAAGCCTGACGGAATTGCTGAAGCGGCACCGGGGTCAGCAAAAGTTGCGCCGTTTGATGCGAGGAAACCGCCTATAAAACCGACAAGAAGTCCGGGACGGTCTGCAATTGACTTTGCGATAAAGCCTGCAAGAATCGGAAGCATAAAGTTAAATGCATATCCGCCGATTGTCTTAAACCATGCGGCCACAGGATTTACTGTACCGAAAGCGGAGTTGCCTGCCGCCTGAACACCGCTTGCTGTATCAATGAGGAATGCGATAGCAATAAAGATACCGCCTGCAACTACGAACGGAAGCATATGAGATACACCGTTCATAAGGTGTTTATAAAGCTGACGTCCTATACTGTCATTGCCGCCCGACACTTCGGCTTTTGCCTTGTGGTCTGCGTGATAAACAGGAGCCTGTCCGTCAATAATCTTTTTGATAAGCTCCTCGGGCTTGTTGATACCGTCGGAAACCTTTGTTGAATATACGGGCTTTCCGTCAAAGCGAGCTGTTTCAACGCTCTTGTCTGCGGCTATGATGATACCGTCGCAGTTTGCAATTTCTTCTGCTGTAAGTACGTTCTTTGCACCGCCTGAGCCGTTTGTTTCTACCTTAACAGTGATTCCCATTTTCTCGCCTGCCTTAACAAGTGCCTCGGCAGCCATATAGGTGTGAGCAATACCTGTGGGGCAAGCTGTTACTGCAAGTACTCTGTAACCTTTTTTAGCGGGTTTTGCAGGGGCTTTTGCCTCATCGGGGAATTTCTCGGTTTCTTTTGCGTCGATAATTGAAAGAAACTCGTCAGCAGTCTTTGCTGTCTTAAGCTTTGCTGTGAACTCCTCGTCCATAAGCAACTGCATAAGTCTTGCAAGCACTTCAAGATGAACGTCACCGTCTGTTGTTGCGGCTATCATAAAAATAAGCTTGCACGGTTTTTTGTCTGCAGCGTCATAATCAACACCGTTTGGAACTGTGATTGCAGTAAGAGCAGGAGCCTTGACCGCATCACTCTTTGCGTGAGGAATGGCAACCTCCATTCCTACTGCTGTTGTGCCCATTTCTTCTCTCTTAAGAATGCCTTCCTTAAATGCGGCTGTGTCTTTCAGATTTCCGCATTTTTCGTGAAGTGAAACAAGCTTGCTGATTGCTGCGCTCTTATCGGTAACATTCACGTTAAGAGCAATTCCGTTCTTTTTCAATAAGTCGGTAATACGCATAAATTTCTCTCCTTTTTCTTTTTTAATTGAATTTTGCAAGCAATTCATTTATTTTTTCTTTTGTGGCAAGTCCGTTTAAAAAAGCTGTTGCGTTTCCGCAGACACTGCCTAATTTAAGTGCATAGGGGTAGCTGTGCTCTTTTTCATATCCTGCGATAAAACCTGCTACCATTGAGTCGCCCGAGCCGACCGTATTAATAACCTTTTCTTTCAGAACACCTTGCTTGTGTTTTTGTCCGAACTCGTCAATAAGCATTGCACCGTCGCCTCCGAGTGAAATAAGAACATTTTGCGCTCCCATTTTCCGGAGCTCATTGGCGTATTTTTCAATGTCGGATTCAGTGCTTATTTCGGTTTCAAAGATTTCCGAAAGTTCCTGTCGGTTGGGTTTGATTAAAAAAGGTTTGTATTTAAGTGAGTTAAGCAAAAGCTTTTTCGTTGCGTCAACAACAATTCTGACCTTTTTGTCCTTTATTCTTTCAAGTATTCTTTCGTAAACATCGTCTGGCATTGTATTAGGAACATTACCTGCTATTACGAGTGTGTCACCGTCTTTGATTCGGTCAACCTTGTTGAGAAGTCGGAAAAGCTCGCTTTCTTCAATGTGAGGTCCCTGACAATTAATTTCGGTTTCTTCACCTGCCTTTATCTTTATGTTTATTCTTGAAATACCATTTTCAAGCTTGATAAAGTCGGTAATTATCTTATCGTTCCTAATCCCCTTCTCAATCGCATCTCCTGTAAAGCCTGCCACAAAACCGAAAGCTGTGCTTTCAAGGTCAAGCTCTGCAAGTACGCAGGAAACGTTGATTCCCTTTCCTCCGAAATAGTATTCCTCGCTTTTGGTGCGGTTTGTAATGCCCGTTACAAGCGAGTCAAGCCTTACAACATAATCAATTGACGGATTAAGCGTTACGGTGTAAATCATTTACTTACCTCCTTTATCACTGTGTATTCTGCAAATTTTTTATTTGGCAGGCTGTCTGTGATTATACAGCACTTATCAATCTTTGCAAACGTCACCGGACAAACCACGTTGAATTTCGTATGGTCGGCAAGGATAAAGGTCATATAGCTTTTTTCAATAGCTTTTTCCTTTATGAGAGCCTCCTCAACCTCGGGAGTGGTAAAACCTGCGTCAGCGTCAATTCCGTTTGTGCCCATAAAAGCTTTTGTGAAATTGAAATTGGCAATGCTCCTGATTCCCTCAGGACCGATTACCGCCTCGGTGACGGGCTTTATTTTGCCACCTACCATATATGCGGTCAATCCCTTTTGCAATAGCTTTCTTGCGTGAGGTATGCCGTTTGTCACATAGGTTGCTTTATCGTTTGTGATGTAATCGACAAGCCGTGAGGTTGTTGTTCCTGCGTCGATAAAAACAAAGTCGTTGTCGTTGATGAGCTTTGCTGCATAGGAAGCAATTAGGTTTTTCTCCTCGCTCATAACAGTTTCTCGGTTGCTTACATTATCTTCAATGATTCCCGAAGTCTGCTTAACCGAAGTTGCGCCTCCGAAAACCTTATTTAGCTTTCCCATTTCGTCAAGTGCCGTCAGATCACGTCTTATGGTGGATTCAGACGTGTCGAGCAATTGAGTAAGCTCTGAAACGGTTACTGCGTTTTTTTCGTTAAGTATTTGTAAAATTGCCTGATATCTTTCCTGCGTGAGCATCTTTCGTTCACCTCTTGATTAGATTATAACACATAAATCTCCAAAGTCAAGCATTTTCAGTCAAAAAAATTCAAATTTTTTCAAATTAATTTAAAATACCAGTAATTTATTAGATTTTATCAATATTTTCTCAAGATTTTATTGGAATATTTTAGGAATTTTTATATTCCGTCAATCAAAGTCGGTCAAACACTTTCAAAATCCGTTCACGCATACATATAATATTATCTGTTTCAAAGACTGATTTATGTTGACTGAAAAAATGTTTTGTAATAGAATATGTGAAAAGGACTGATTTTATGGACGAACGATTTATAAGAACCTCGCTTGTAATCGGCGAGGACAACATAGACAGACTGTCAGAAAGCAGAGTTGCAGTTTTCGGCGTCGGAGGAGTAGGCGGGTTTGTGTGTGAGGCTCTTGCACGAAGCGGAGTCGGAAAGCTTACGCTTATTGACGGTGACACGGTTGCAAAGTCAAACATAAACAGACAGATTATTGCACTCCAGTCTACTGTCGGCAGGCACAAAGCCGAGGTTATGAAAGAGAGGATTCTCGACATTAACCCGAATGCAGAGGTTGAAACGCATAATATCTTTTTAAATGCCGAAACGGCTGGCACGATTGATTTTACTCAGGTTGACTATATTGTAGACGCAGTTGACGACATAAAAGCCAAGGTATTGCTTGCAAAAATCGCTGATGAAAATAGAATACCAATAATTGCAGCTATGGGTGCGGGCAACAAAACCGACCCGACAAAATTTGAAGTCAGTGATATTTTTAAAACGAGCGTATGCCCTCTTGCAAGGATTATGCGGCACGAGCTGAAAAAGGCAGGAATAAAAAAACTGAAGGTTGTTTATTCAAAGGAAACGCCGAAAAATCCGTCTTACAGAATTGAGGGTGAAAAAACGGTAGGCAGTCTTGCATTTGTTCCGTCGGTAATGGGACTGATTATCGCAGGAGAAGTTATAAAGGATATCTGCAAAATAGGGTAATATTCGTTTATTTGCCCTAAAATACAACATTCTTTTTGTTGCAAATAACACTTATATATGGTAAAATTTGCTTATACTTTTAAAGCGGAGATGAGATAAATGATAGCAATTATAGACTACGGAGCAGGCAATATTCAGAGCGTGAGCAAGGCGCTTGCGCACATTGGCTGTGAAGCGTTTATCACAAGGGACAAGGATAAAATTCTGAAAGCTGACGGTGCAGTTCTCCCCGGAGTAGGCTCGTTCGGCGACACAATGGATACTATGAATGAATACGGCATCAAGGACACCGTTATTGAATACACGAAAAGCGGCAAGCCTTTTCTTGGAATTTGCCTTGGCTTACAGCTCCTCTTTCCCAAAAGTGAGGAAAGTCCCGATGCGGAGGGACTCGGAATTTTTGACGGAAGTATAACAAAAATTCCTTCCGGTGAGGGACTTAAAATTCCACACATTGGCTGGAACAGTCTTGACATAAAAAAGAACGACGGACTTTTCAAAGGAATCGGTAAAAATCCGTATGTTTATTTTGTGCACTCATACTTTTTAAGTGCAAGCGACAGAAGTATTGTTTCTGCACAAACCGAGTACGGCGTTACAATTGATGCCGCTGTTGAAAAGGGCAACGTATTTGCAACGCAGTTCCACCCCGAAAAAAGCGGTGAAGCAGGACTTAAAATTCTCAGAAATTTTGCCGACATCGTAAACGGCTGAGGAGGTTTTAATATGTATGCTAAAAGAATTATCCCATGCCTTGATGTTAAAAACGGCAGAGTTGTAAAGGGTATGAGCTTTGTAAATCTTGTTGACGCAGGCGACCCTGTTGAATGTGCAAAGCAGTATGACAGGCAGGGCGCCGACGAGCTTGTATTTCTCGACATTACGGCATCAAGCGACTCACGCAACATAACGATTGATATGGTCGAAAAGGTTGCTAATTCAATTTTCATTCCGTTCACTGTCGGCGGAGGAATAAGAAGTGTTGACGATTTCAACGCACTTTTGCGAGCAGGTGCAGACAAGGTTTCCGTAAATTCTGCCGCTGTGCACCGTCCCGAGCTTATCAGCGAGGCGGCATATAAATTCGGCAGTCAGTGCGTTGTTGCGGCGATTGACGCAAAGCGCAACGAAAACGGCTGGGAGGTTTATGTAAACGGCGGCAGAACGCCCGTAGGACTTGACGCTGTTGAATGGGCGGTAAAATGCGAAGAACTCGGAGCAGGCGAAATTCTGCTTACAAGTATGGACGAGGACGGACAGAAAAACGGCTACGACATTGCGCTGACAAGAGCTGTTTCGGAAAGAGTTAACATTCCGGTAATTGCAAGCGGCGGCGCAGGTGCGCTTGAGCATTTCTACGACGCATTCACCGAAGGCAAGGCTGACGCAGTACTTGCGGCTTCACTGTTCCATTTCGGAGAAATTCCGATTCCGCAATTGAAAAAGTATCTTAACGAAAATGGAATTTCTGTAAGAATATAATCAGTCTGATTTATCAAGGGGAATACATTCAATTGAAAATAATTTATCATTTTGGGCAGGAAATCGGTTCTGAAACAATTGTTAAAAAGGGATTGATAACCGATACCGCTTCACAAATTTCGATTATTGATTCAAATAATTTTACATATAAACTAGACAATTTGAAAGAAGTTAGATTTGTAAAAATAAATGCACTTGGAACAATGATTAGGATTATTAACGGAAATGATATGATTTATTTATCCGTTCCACGATTATTCATTGATAAAGGAACAGGTTTTGCAATTATTAATTATTCTGCAACAAAAAGGCTTGGAAAGTTGCTTATGGAAAAGATAAAAGCACAATAAAACGACTAAAGGCTGTACGCTAAATTACGTACAGCCTGTTTTACTATAATACAAATATTATAATGTAGGGAACAGTCTTGACTGTTCCGAAAAAATCATAAGTCGGTTGATATACAGCGGAACGGTCAAGACCGTTCCCTACAACGTATAAAAAATCAGTTTTGCTTGCGGTAAAACGGTTCAACGTTGTTTACTGCCGACCTGCCGAATTCCATTGAGTACGGCATCATTGAAAGCTGGATTTCATCGTCGAGATAAGGCTTTGCTACTTCGCTGATTGCATCAAAAGTTTCCTCCATATTGCCGACAAAGTCAACAACAATCAAGTAGCTCTTCTGACCGTTCTGCTCCATCATTCTGAGGTAAGCCGCATTAACAAACGGCTCTGTGCTGAAATGATTAATCAGCGCCGCCATAAGGTCAATCGGGTATTCCTTTGGCTCGCCAAGCTGAATAGGAGTTCCGGGCTCAATGTTGTTAGCCTTGCTGTTCATAAAATCCTTCTGCTGTTTTATTGAAATAACCATATTTTTCGGGAAAGTAACGCTCTTGCCGAACGGGTTGATTACAAATCCGAGAACGCCTGCGTTCGGGTCCATTACCATCTGAGCAAGACTGTCAAAGTCGGTTACTACCTTGTTTGACGACTGAGTATCTTTCCACTTGTAAAGCTCGTCTGTGTCGGTAAAAACTCCGAAGAATTTTTCTTTATTCGCATTTTCAAGAAGTCTGAACTGCACCTGCGTTGACTGCTCCATAACAGTTCTGCCGTTCTGGGTTTTTGCCTGTCTTGTCGGCGTAACCTTTGCAGGAAGAATGAACTTTGCCTTGATAACCTCGTCAATCATTGCGTCAATGTTCTCTTTACTTCCGTCAGCCTGCATCTTTTCAATTGCGCTGATAACTTCGGGATTCTTTATCTGCTCGGCAGGAACCTTACTGCCTTCCATTTTTACATTTTTTAAATCACTCATCTGAGTCCTCCGTTAAAGTATTATTGCATTATTTTTCGGCTTATGCCGTTATTCAACTGTGTAGGTTTTGTCAGGCTCTACAACAAGCCCCTGTCCTTCGGGATACTGAACGCTGTCTGATGCGTCGCCGTCATTAAAGATAATGTACGGTGTTTCCCAGCTAAGCTCAAAGGTGTAGCAGTATCTTCCGTCGGATTCCTTTGTCATTTCAAGTCCGGGCCATATATCGTTTTCATTGCCGGTGTCGTCATAAACATAAGCGTAAAGTTCATCGCCCCAGTCTTCGCTGTCGGGTTTTTCAAAGTAAACCTTTGTACCCTTATTTATTCTGTAATTCTGCTTGTAGGTAAACTCGACTCTTTCGTAGGTCTTTACGCCCTGCTCGTTTTCTGCACGAAGTTCAAGCACTCCGACTTTTCCGTCATCACCGACTTTTACCTTAACCTTGTCGCCGTTTTCAAATGAAACAGCCTCGCCGCCGTTAAGCGAGTAAGTAGCGTTCTTACCGTTTTCAAGCGTGAGAGTAACTTCTGTGGAGTCGCCGTCAAAAGTAAACTCCGTACCCTCTGCAACGCCGACGTTTGCACACTCGGCATAGTTTGTATAGCCCTCATTGTAGAGAACTACAACGGAATTTTCGGGAATAGGAGTTTCGCAGGTAATTTTGCCGTCCTTTACAACATACTCGGTCTTTTCATCAACACGGTCAACGTATGTTCCGTCTGCAAGATTTGTTTCGAAATCAACCTTAACCTCGTCGCTTGTATTTACAATTACAAGTCCTTTTTCTCCTCTTTCAATCATAAGTACAGATGAGTCGAGGTCGGGATTTACAAGATTTTCATCCTCGCCAATCATTGCGGTACGGAAGAAGTTCACCGCAGAAACTCTCTTGTCCTTGTAAATATCGTCGCCCTGCGTACCGATTCTGTTCATACCCCACTCATTTGTCATAGAGCAGTCATAGGGACGTGAGAAAAACAGCGGTGTGCCGTCCTTGCGAGCTGTGATGATTGACCAGCCGAGGATAACCTGCTCATTTGTGAGCTCATACCAAGTGCCGTCGTTGATGTAGTTATCGTGAGATTCAACCCACGTTACCATATTAAGCGGAGCGTCACCGAGCCAGTAGTCGGTAACTGCGCTTGTGTCAATCATATTTCCCGTTACGGCTGAACGAATTTTACTGCCGTAGGTACTTGAGGTTGTTCTGCCTATTGCGTCTATGTAGTCGGCAATTCTGTCGTTATTGCCCTGAAGCACTTCGCCGTATACAAACATATTGTCGGCATTATCCATTTCAGATAATGCTCTTTCCCAGAAATTGTTTGTAAAGCCGTCGTCCTCCTTCGGGTCGTCGGGCAGACCGATGTGCTTTGCAGTGTCATAACGGAAACCGTCTGCACCGCAGGCTATGCAATCGTTGATGAATTCAAGGAAGTAATCCTGAAATGATGTTCTTTCGGTATTAATGTCGGGAAGTCCGCCCATTTTATATGTAGTACATTCAAGGCGGTCACCGTAATCTTTTATGTCATACGCATTCCCCTTGTGGTAGAGCGTTTCAAGACTTCCGCCGCCTGCCTTTATCAAATCCTCGCTGACCTTGTCGGTTTCGGGAGTGGTGTGGTTTGCGATTATATCAACAATAACCTTTACACCGTATTTTTCGGCTTCGTCACACATAGCCTTGAATTCATCTCGTGTTCCGAGCTGATAGTTTCCTATTTTAAAATCGGTAGGCTGATAGTGATAATACCACTTTCCGTTTCCGTAAAGCTCCATTCCGCCGTCCTCACCCTCAAGACATTCGTTGATAGGCGAAGTCTGAACAGCTGAAAAGCCTGCCGCCGCAATGTCGGGCATTGACTCCCTGATTGTGTTGAAGTCCCAGCAGAAAGCCTGTAATATTGCGCCGTCGGCTACCTTATCGGCAGTTTTGAAGTCAACAGACTCAGCAGAATTTCCCGAAGAGCCTTGCTGAGAACAGCCTGAAAAAGCAGACAGAGAGCCAGCTAAAAGCATTGCAGACATCGCACAGGACAATATCTTTTTAAACAAATAAATCACCGTCTTTCAAAATTCTAAATAAATATTTTACTGTAATATTGTCTATTAGTTTTTATTATAACATAAAAGCTCTGCGTTTTAAATAGTTTTTTAGCATTTTTACACATAATATTTATTTTCAAATAACACAGCTTTTTAATTGTGATAAACAATTTTTAAAAGGACACATATTGTTTTAGAAAAATTTATGGTGTATAATTATTATAAATATATCTTAAAGCAGGTAACTGATTATGAACCACGCCATAATTATTACATTATATTGCGAAAACAGACGTACAATTGAACTTTGCAGTGAGTTAAGCGAGCTTGGTGCAGGAAATATCGTCATTGTCAACGACGGCTGCAATCCCAATTCCGAGTTTTTTAACGAGCTTAAAAGCATAGGCTGTCACATTGTCAATTTAAGCAGCAAAAGCGGCAAGGGCGCAAGCATCCGAGCAGGGCTTGAATTTGCTCACGACAAGTTATATAACATAAGCGGTTTTATTACCGCTGACGCTGACGGTCAGCACAAGGCTGAGGATATTATGAAAATCAGCCGTGCTCTGGAGCTTCGTCCCGATTCGCTTGTGCTTGGCAGGCGAAATATGAAGAAGTCAAAAGCGCCGTTTTCGGTAAGGCTCGGTCACAGGATTTCATCGCTTTACTTCAAAATCATTACGGGCACAAGCTGTAAGGACACGCAGACAGGGCTGAGAGGTATTCCCCTTTCGCTTTATGAAGTTGCTATGGAAACAAGCGGCGACAGGTTTGACTACGAAATGAACTTTCTGACACGCTGTGCCGACAGGAAAATTCCGTTCTACAACGTAAACATAACCGCCGACTATTCCGGCGGTCAGGAAAGCAGCTACAGACTTATTAAGGACACGTATCTGATTTACAAAACGCCGCTGAGATTTGCAACGTCGTCAATCGGATGTACGCTTATTGACCTTACGCTGTTTACGGTTTTTGCATATCTTCTGCCGTCAAGCTTTGTTTGGAATGTTGCGCTTGCAACACTGCTGGCAAGAATCGTATCGGGTGCGATTAATTTTATTATCAACAGACGTGTTATTTTCAAAAATGACGGCAAGGCAAGAAAGCAGGCAATCAGGTTTTTTATTCTGTTTTTCTGTATAATGTGCGCCAGTACGGTTATCGTTTCGCTGTTGTCGTTTATCCCGATTCCCGTCACACTTACAAAGGCGATTGTCGATTTACTGCTGTGGACGGTAAACTACACTGTTCAAAGACAGTGGGTGTTTAAAGAGGACATGTAAAAAAAATCAAGGCTGTTTCGTTTGTGAAACAGCCTTTACTTGTCTTAATTCATAATATCTTTTAAATTGTTTTGCTCATTATCAGCCGACAACTAACGGTTCAATACCTGTTCTGCCTGTGTTGCCGTAGCCGCCTGTGATAAACTTCTGAATGCAAGTAACGTCAAGAACCGAAATTCTGCCGTCGTTGTTCACATCAGCCAAAACGCTTATAAGCTCGCTTTCAGGCTCAAGACCAAGACCGAACTTCTGTACCAAGGTAGCATCTAAAACTGTAATTACGCCGTCATTATCAACGTCACCGTATAAGACCTGCGGCTCAGGCTCTTCATTCGGGTTTACAAACTTTGCAAAGCAAAGAATTTCAGCCGTTTCGTCAAGTAATTCATCTGACAAAGTGCCGTTCTGATAAGCGTCAAGTATTTCTGTAAATTCGTGATTCTTATAAACAACAATAGTCTCTGCTTTGGTAGGAGTATAATATACATATTTTCCAATAACCTTGTATTCAACCACAGCTGAATAATAATACTTGCAATCAACAAATACAAGCATACTGCCGTCGCTTAGAGTGCCGTAATAGTTGATCTCCATTTTTTCAATATCTGCATCGTTATCTACATTTGCGATATAATCCGTTTTGATATGATTTTCAACAGACTCATCATCTAGAGCAGAGGGATTATCGAATTTATCCATTTGAAGCATACACGCATCATCAAAAGAAATAGGTTCATTATCAGTAGTTTCATAGGAATACGGCTTAAAATATATATTTGCACCATAATGTCCGGTTTTTAACGGTGGATAAGTTTTTTCATTCGGGTTTACAAACCTTGCAAAGCAAAGAATATCAGCCGTTTCGTCAAGC
Organism: uncultured Ruminococcus sp.; assembly: GCA_902766885.1. Taxonomy (GTDB): domain Bacteria; phylum Bacillota; class Clostridia; order Oscillospirales; family Acutalibacteraceae; genus Ruminococcoides. The sequence goes on from CACXFS010000026.1 coordinate 24,863, forward strand.
AATTCATCTGACAAAGTGCCGTTCTGATAAGCGTCAATAATACTTGTAAATGTATTGTTTTTATAAATTATAATGTCATTTCCCTTACAGGAAGTCACATACAAATATTTGCCGATAACCATATAGTCAACCGAATCCAAATATACTGATATATCACTCTCAACAAACACAAGCATACTGCCGTCACTTAATGTGCCGTAATAATCAACAGTTATTGAATTATAATCAGCCTCAGGATAAATTTTATAGTAATCTTCTTTAATCTGTGTTTCGTTTAATTCGTCCAAAACCAGTTTTTCTCTTTTTCTGTCGGGATATTCAACAGGATATTTCTTTGTATCTATACTGCTGTAATGACCTGTTTCAAGTGGTGGATAAGACTCTGTAGTAGCTGAAACAGCAAAACAACTCCATACGCTAAGCAACATAACAGCAGTAAGCAAAACAGAAATTAACTTTTTCATAAATGTCACCTCATTAATCCTGTTAACAAAAATGTTAACATATTTTTCAAGAATATTTGATCTTATTATATCATTTATTACAACAAACGTCAACAAAAATGACCATCTTTTACGATGGTCATAAAAAGTATAATTATTTTACTCTTTTCTTGCAAAGCCCTTGCCTCGGATTGTGCCTGCAGTGGTGACGATTATAAAGGCGTTTTCATCAATGGTTTTTACGCCGTTCTGGATTCTGTAAACCTGCTGAGGACGTACTGCACACATTATAACACGCTTTTTCTCTCCGCTGTAGGCTCCCTCGCCGTCGAGGAGCGTTACTCCCCTTTCGAGGTCGTTCATAATCGCCTTGCTCACCTCGTCATACTTATTCGTTATGATGAACATAAGCTTGCCGTTTCCTCTTGAAGTGCCGTAGGAGATTGTGTCAATCACCTTTATGCTCACGAAAATTGCGATAATTGCGTACAGAACGCTCTCAACGCTGTTGTATACAAAGAACACCATTATAAGAATTACAAAATCTGCAATCATAATAATGTTACCCGTTGAAATATACGGCATATGCTTATGAATATTCAGCGCAATTATGTCTGTTCCTCCCGTTGAGCCGCCGCGGTAGAATATAAATCCAAGTCCGATTCCGTTTAATATTCCGCCGAAAATTGCGGCAAGGAGTGTATCGCCGGTATAAACAGGCACAAACGGAGTTAATGCGTCAATTGCAACGGACACAAAGGCAGTTCCGATAATAGTTTTTGTCAGAAAATTCAAACCGTTTTCAACTGCTCCCCAGATAAAAAGAGGAATGTTCATCAGGAAAATAAGCGTTCCTATCGGGAGCGAGAACATAAAGTTGAGCATTGTCGCAATACCCGTAAGTCCGCCCGGTGCGATATTGTTGGGTGAGGTAAAAACGACTACCGAGAGTGCGTACAAAACTGCACCGACTGCAATTATAACATAATCAACAACCGCTGTTCTTACCGAGTTCAAGGACGGCTTATGAAATTTGAATTCTGATTTTTTCATTATATCACTTCTATTCAAAAATATGTATAATCAGATTAAAAAGCTCATCAATCCTGTCCGTTTCACCGTTCAAGTGGAGATAGCCGAACAACGCTTCAAGTCCTGTTGCGCTGTGATAATCGGCTACACTTCCGTTTTTCGGCGTGCATTTCGGGGCGGCGTTTCTGCCTCGCTTGTAAACAGAAAGCTCCTTTTCGGACAGTGACGGCATTATCTGCTTTGCAAATTCAGCCTGACTTTTGCAGTTTACAAGCGACACCTTTATTTTGTTAAGCTCGCCGACAGGGCGGTTTGCCTTGCGCACAAGGTATTCCCTCACAAGCAAATCGTACACTCCGTCACCCACAAACGCAAGCGTAAGCGGTGAAATTTCATCAGTTTTAGTATGTTTTACTGAGGTATTCTCCATAATAAGTTCCTTTATAATTCTAATATAGAATTAATCCATAAAATCAAATTCAACGTCATAAATCGAAACCGTATCGCCGTCGTTACAGCCCTTGTCACGCAGAGCGTCAATTACGCCGCCGTTGATAAGCACCTTCTGGAAGTAGTTAAGGCTCTCGTAATCGTCGAAGTTAATGCCCTTCATAACCTGCAACAGCCAGTCAGCCTCAACGGTATAAATACCGTTTACGTTCTTGATTGTAACGCTGTGGTCGTCAAAATCTTCGACATTGACTACGGGTGCAGGCTCTGCCTCGTAGTGAACAATCGGTGGAAGCTTTGAAAGCATTTCCTGTATTTTTTTGAGCATCGGGTCAACGTCATAGCGGATTGCCGCCATAATCGGGAAAAAGTCATAGCCCTTTGACTCAACGTAATTTTTAAACTCCTCAATCTGTTCATCTGTCGCCATATCGCATTTGTTACCTGCGACAATCATCGGTCTTTGCGCAAGTTCGGGATTGAACTTTTCAAGCTCTGAATTGATTGTTTCAAAGTCCTCAATCGGGTTTCTGCCCTCACTGCCGGAAACGTCAACAATATGAACGAGCATTCTGCAACGCTCAACGTGGCGCAAAAACTGATGACCGAGTCCCGTACCCTGCCACGCACCTTCGATAAGTCCGGGAATGTCAGCCATTACAAACGAGCTTCCCTCGCCCATTGACACAACGCCGAGAACGGGGGTTATTGTGGTGAAGTGGTAGTTTGCAATCTCGGGCTTTGCTTGAGAAACTACCGACACAAGCGTGCTTTTTCCGACATTCGGAAAGCCGACAAGACCGACGTCGGCAAGAAGCTTAAGCTCAAGCACAACGTCAAATTCTTCACCGGGAAGTCCGGGCTTTGCAAAGCGTGGGACCTGACGGACGGGCGTTGCAAAGTGGGGATTTCCCCAGCCGCCCTTGCCGCCCCTTGCGACAATATACGGCTCTTTGGTGGAAACGTCGGCTAAAATTCTGCCTGTGCTTTCTTCTTTTACAAGAGTTCCTACGGGAACACGGATAATTAAATCTTCGGCATTTTTTCCCTTGCATCTGCCGCCACGACCGTTTTCGCCCTTTGCGGCAAAATATTTGCGCTTATATCTGAAATCTGCAAGCGTTGAAAGGTTTGAGTCAGCTTGAAAGACAATGTTTCCTCCTCTGCCGCCGTCGCCGCCGTCGGGACCGCCTGCGGCTACGTACTTTTCACGGTGGAACGAAACTGCGCCGTCACCGCCGTCGCCTGCTTTAATTTTAATTTTCGCTGTATCTACAAACATAAAATGTACTCCGTTTTAAAATGTTACAGTTATTTTTGAACTACGATTATTAATATTATAAACAAAAAGGGTGGATAAAATCCACCCTCTAATGATTTATGCTTACTGCTCAACAGGATAAACGCTTGCACGCTTTCTGTCTTTGCCAACACGCTCAAATCTTACTACACCGTCAATCTTTGCAAACAGTGTATCGTCAGAGCCGATGCCTACATTTTCACCGGGATGAATATGTGTGCCTCTCTGCTTTACAAGGATGTTGCCTGCGAGAACCTTCTGTCCGTCTGCACGCTTAACGCCAAGACGCTTTGATTCACTGTCACGGCCGTTCTTTGTAGAACCCATACCTTTTTTGTGAGCGAATAAC
>CACXFS010000027.1 GCA_902766885.1 uncultured Ruminococcus sp.
TATAATTCGGGCAACCGTTTTTACCTAAATAACCGACTTTTCCACTCGGTTTGCCCGTCGAGGCACTCGACAAATTATGGTTTATCTAACTGAACAGAATAAATAAATCTGTAAAAAGTAACAGTCAATAAAACAAAACAGACACCTTAGCGGTGCCTGCTTTAAAAATGGGAAATATGGTGATGTGTTGTCAGTTGTCTGATGAGTTGTCATATTTTCTGACACGCAGAGGAATATTCAGTCCTGCGGCAATTTTCTTACATTTTTCAACTTCTTCTTCACCGATTACGTCAACAACCGAGAGCGCAACGTTTTCGGTGAGTGCTCTGCACTTCTTTGCAAAGTCGAGCATTTCGTCAAAGGATTCAATGCCGAATTTCGGACGGACTGTTTTGAGGTAATCCTCCTTGTTTGAACAGTTGAGACTGATTGAAACAGCGTCAACGTTTTTGCAAAGTTCCTCTGAAATATCCCTGCCGTTAACAAGACTTCCGAGTCCGTTTGTATTAACTCTGATTTTTATATCAAGTTTACTGCGAATGTACTGCGCAGTTTTTACGAGCACGTCAAAAGAATTTGTCGGTTCGCCGTAACCGCAGAAGATTATTTCGTTATAACCGTTAAAATCAAAGGCGTCAATTGCGTCCTTGACCTCCTCAAAACTCGGATTGTGGTTGAGCCAGAGGTTAGATGCGTCGCCTATAGCGTCCTTTTTACTGCGTATGCAAAATGTGCAGGCGCAAGGACATTTGTTTGTGATGTTTAGATAAACCTTGTCTTTGTAGACATAGAGTATTTCTTCGCTTGTGCTTGCCATACAATCACCTCAAAACTCTTGGGAGCATCTTCTGCTTGAACTTAATTGCGTCAAGACCAGCGCCTACTGCAATGTAGATGAGTGCGCCGACTCCGGGCTGGAGCCACCATGTTGCAAGCTCGCCGATTGCAGCGGCCCAACCGTACATAAGACCGTTTGCTATAAAGTAACCGCCTACAGTAACCATTGTTGTGGGAATGAGCATAAGAAGGTTGGGAATATTGATGATTTTGTTGTCCTTGCCGCGCTTTTTAAGCATAATTCCGCAGATTACAAACGGAACGGCGTTGAACGCCTTGATGATAGCTGTGGGAATTGCCCACTGCGGATAGCCTGCAATCAAATCGGCAAGAGCACCGCCGATTGATGCGGCAATAATTCCGAACGGTCCGGGGAGAACGCTTGCACCAAGGTAAATCATTGAATCGCCTGCGTGTGAGTAACCGAGGGGAGAGGGAATTTTAATAAATGCAGTCGTAACTGTTACAAGAGCCGCAAACATAGCGGTCATTGTAATCAGCTTTACGTTTACATTTGAGCCTGTTTTTGTTTTTACATTCTGGTTGTTCATACTTTTTCCTCCTAAAATTATTAATTATGAAGTTGATATAAAAATTTTTCAAAATTAATACCGTCGTTTCTGTCGTACGGCTCCTTTGCCGTATCGGCTGTTGCTTTTTCAATGAACGAAACGGCTTTTTTTACAGAAGACACAAGGCTTTCTCCGTTTACCACCGAGGCAAACACAATTGATGCGAAAATATCGCCTGTTCCCGAAAAACTTCCGCCGTGACATTCAGCTTTGACAAAGTTGCAATCCTGTTTTGAAAATACACCGTTGTAAAGATAGTCACCTTTACAAATTCCCGTAACGACGATTTTCTGTTCGCTGTGCGAAATTGCATCTTTTGCAACTTCGCCGATTCTGTCGAGAAAATCATCGCTTTCGCAGTGTGAGTTAAGTTCATCAAAATCTGTGTTCGTAAGAATACAAAGTTCGGTAAGATTCGGCGTGATTATGTCGGCTGACCTTGCAAGACCGCAGACTTTTTTGCAAGTATCATCGTTATATGCCGAATAAAGTCTGCCGTTGTCGCCCATAACGGGGTCAACCAAAACAACAGTGTTGCTTTTTCTGAATGTATTAATAAAATCAAAAATTATGTCAACCTGTCTTTTGTCAGCTATATATCCGGAGTAAATTCCGTCAAAGCTTTCGTTATTTAAACTCCACATTTCTTTGTAATGGCAAAGCTCGTCGGTGAGGTCAATACAGTAATGATTTTTATAACCCGTCTGGTTTGTGAGCACAGCCGTTGGCATAGGACAAGGCTGAACGCCCATTACCGAAAGCACAGCAATTGTAGCAGTAAGCGAGCATTTTCCGAATCCGGAAAGGTCATTGATGACTGCTGCTTTCTTAATCATAACTGTCCTCCTCTTTGCTTGATTTATTTCAGATTTTTTTGAATACAGTTGAATTTTAACATAAAACTGTATATTTAAAAATAGACAGTTTTGATAAAAATAATAGGTACAGTTTTTAAAACATTAAAAATCAGCCGCCTTTCATTTGTGAAAAACGGCTGAGATTTTTAATTGCTAAGTAATAAAAACAGTTACGAATATTCTTTTGTAATTTTAAGTCCGTTTACTGCTTTGTTATCCTCAACATATGCCTTTTTTGATTCTCCCGTTGCAACCTCCCATATAAATTTAGGAGTTGTTGAGCCGGCAGCCTTGATTTCATAATTTACAATAACAAAGCTGTCTGTATCGGTGTAGTCATATCCGCTTGATATATTTGAACCGTTGAACTTGATTTTGCCGTTGAGATTGTAGTTGAGCAATCCTCCCGATTTAGCAGGACCGTCAAGCTTAGCTGATTTTACTGACAGATACTTTGTATCGTACGTGATATAAGCCTGATAGTTTTCAAGCGTTTCGGGTGCATAGAGCTTGTAAACGCAGGTTACGGTATCACCTACTGCGAATTTGTGTCCGTCAAGATTGCAGGCATTTGAATCTGTTACAGGCTTGTGCGTGTTTGAACTTGACGAGCTGTTAGCACTGCTTGAACTGTTGTTGCTGTTGTTTGCAGAGCTGCTGTTGTTACCGTTACTGTTATTGCTGTTGCCGCTGTTCGATGAAGCAGAGTTGTTAGAATTGCCGCCTGATGAAGAGGTGGCGGAAGAAGAACCTGAATTATTCGTCTTTTGCGATGAAGAATTTTCGTTCTTTTCACTGCTGTTTCCGTTTGACGAAGTCTGAGAGCCGGTATTTTCTGCCGAAACAGTGTTTCCGTTTGCATCGGTAGCGTATGTTCCGTCCACAACTACCGTTACAAGCTCGGTTTCATTTACTGTTTTAGTTTCGTTAGTTGATTCAGAGCTTTCTCCGCAGCCTGACATAACAGCCGCAGAGATTGATGAAAGAACAATTAACGATGCCAAAGCAATCGAAAGGATATTCTTTGACTTTTTAGTTTTTTCGTTGTGCATTTTGCCACTCCTTTAAAATTAAAATAAGTCCGATTGGATTACAAAATAATTATAGCAAAGTGGCTATTAAAAATAAAGCGGTTTCACAGAAGTTTCACAATAATTTCACTAAATATTAAAATAGTGAAGTCAATTAATAAAATATGTACTTGAATAAAAAACTTGTATATGATATAATAAATTTGCAATAATTTGCTGAAAAATCAGTTATTTTAGGAGTGATGAAATTGAAAAAAGCAACATCAATAATACTTGCGCTGATTTTGGCGTTCAGTGCATTATCGGTTTGTTCCGTAAGCGCTGCGCAGGGTAAGCCTGTTTCTTTTGATACGTATGAGGCTCTTTACGTTCACGCAGTTTCCGGTTCAACCGACGGCGAAGCATGGCAGGCTTGGCAGTGTGAGCGTGATGAGGATTTCAGTGCGGTAAATCCGGACGTCAACTATTTCTTTTTACCTACCTCGGCAGACAGCAAAAAGGTTGACATTTACAATGCCTACAAAACCTCTGTTACCGTAAACGGAGTTGAAATTCCGCCGGGCGAGGTAAAAACCGTAGACTATGAGCTTAACAAGTCATATTCTGTCGATGTTTCCGGCAAGACTTATACTCTTAAGTTTATGAAATCAAATGCCGAGGCGGCAATCTACGTCAACAACACAAATGCCGACGGCAACGGCAATGGTCTTATGATGTACCTCAATGCCGACAAAAGCAGAAGTGCTAAAGCAACAGGTGCAATTGTTGACTCAAAGGGCAATATTGACAACACTGACATCAAAAAAATAAAGGGCAGAGGAAACACAACATGGGATAAGCCCAAGAAGGCTTACAACATTACATACAGTGACGCTGTTTCAATTGCAGGAATGAAAAAGGGCAAAAAGTATTCAATTCTTGCAAATTATCAGGACGATTCTCTTTCGAGAAACAGATTCCTCTACGACCTCTCTGATGCAGTCGGAATGCCCTATGCTTCCGATTCACGATATGTAGATTTTTATGTAGACGGCTTCTATTGGGGTTCATATCAGATGACCGAAAAGGTTGAGGCAGGCAGCTCAAACCTTATAAGCGACATTGACGATACCGCTTATCTCAACGACGACGGAACTGTAAACAGCGATTTTCCGTTTGTCTGCGAGGTTGACGCAAGCGCTCAGGACGGCGAAGATTACTATGTAAAAACCTCAAGCGGCAACAAGGTTACAATCAAGGCTCCCGAGCTTGAAGAGGGCGATGTCGGCTACGAAGAAGTCAAGGAATATGTAAAACAAAAGTTTGACGCATTTTATAATTCTGTCAAGAGCAGAACTTCCGACCCGACAGAATATGCCGACGTTGAGTCGCTTGCAAAGCTTTATCTTATCAACGAGCTCGGCAAAAACTGGGATTCAGGCGTATCAAGTCTGTTCTTTGTCTATAAGCAGGATTCAAGCGGAAAATACAAATTCTACGGTTCTCCCGTCTGGGATTACGACAACTCCCTCGGCAACGCAGTAGGCGTTGAAAGAGAGCTTAGTAATATAGGCGTAACCGATTACGAAGAATACTACGGCTGGTGGTGCAAATATAAGGGAAGAAGTACTAATTCAAAATCCGTTACCAACATAATGAACTTTATTGCACGCAACAACATAGTTTATGAAAAGTCGGTATCGGTATGGTTTGAGGAGTTTGTACCCGTTATCAACGATTTTGCTTCCGACAGCAGTATTCCTGAAACAAACAGTACAACAGAAATGTATAGAGCGTATACTTATTACGACCTTTTAAAAGACAGTGCTCAGATGAATTATCAGAGCGGCTGGCTGCTTGACACAGGCTCATGGATAAGCGACCATTCAAGCCTTTATAAAGCTAATTACGACCTGTCAACAAATACATACACTGTTGATACAAAGGCAACAACCTATACTCAGGACTTTACGGGAATGTATAATTACTGCGTTGATTGGCTTACAAGCCGTGCGGCATGGCTGTCAAACGAAATGGCTGATGATTACACTCCGTCGGAATACCGTCTCGGCGATGTAAACAAGGACGGAAGTCTTTCAATTACCGACGCAACAGAAATTCAGAAGTACGCTGTCAGCGTTGTATATTTTACTCCCTCGCAGGTAAGCTTGGGCGACGTAAACGGTGACGGAATAATTAACGTGCTTGACGCAACAGAAATTCAGAAGAAGATAGTAAGCTAACAGCATACATTTATTAATTTATAACAAGCGGTGGCAGTAAATCACCGCTTGTTTTTATTTGATAAATAAAAATGCAGCAAAATACAAAATATTTTATGTTATTGTGTAAATAACTTTGTTATATTGTAAAATTTAGTAACAGTTTATAAAAAATACACGAAAAATTAGTTTAAAAATTTTTGAATTTGCTTGAAATCAACATATTATTTTGGTATTATATAATTAAGAATGAAAATATAGTTAATTTGAATTGATATTATTGTGTTTTAAGGAGTTGAACGTATGAAATACAGCTTTAGCGAGGACCGCAATGCGCTTGAGTTATTTTGTGCCGGCGATTCTGTTCGTGCCTACGATTTTTTCGGCGCACACCTCGTTAATCGGGACGGCAGAGACGGCGTTGTTTTCAGGGTATGGGCGCCTAATGCTCTGAGCGTGTCGGTTGTAGGAAGCTTCAACAACTGGAATAAGACCTCGGATTATATGTATAAAATCGGAAACGGCTCATGGGAAGTTTTTATTGAGGGTATTAAACCCTATGATATATATAAATATTGCATTGAAACGCCTTGGTTTGAAAAATTCTTAAAATCAGACCCGTTTGCGTTTCACACAGAAACACGCCCTGACAATGCGTCACTTGTCTATAATCTTTCTGAATACGTATGGGGCGATGAAAAGTGGTTTGATTACCGCTCAAAGTGCGAAAGCATTAAGTCGCCGATGAATATTTACGAAATTCACGCAGGTTCGTGGAGAAGGTATCCCGACGGAAACTTTTTTAATTACCGAAAGCTTGCCGATGAGCTTGTGCCTTATCTTAAAGAGATGCACTATACCCACGTTCAGCTGATGCCCATAACCGAATACCCGTTTGACGGTAGCTGGGGTTTTCAGACAACGGGTTATTTTGCACCAACCTCCCGATATGGTACTCCTGCTGATTTTATGTACCTTGTCGATATGCTCCATAGGGAAAATATCGGAGTAATTCTCGACTGGGTTCCGTCGAATTTCCCGAAAGATCCGTTCGGACTTGTAAAATTTGACGGCACCTGCCTTTATGAAAGCGATGACCCCTGCAAGGGTGAACGTCCCGCTTGGGGAACGTGTCTGTTTGATTTTTCAAAAAGCGAGGTTATAAGCTTTCTGGTTTCGTCTGCAATGTTCTGGATTGAAAAGTTTCATATTGACGGCTTGCGTGTGGGTGCGCTTTCGTCTATGCTCTACCTCGATTACGGAAAAGAGGACGGCGAGTGGACGCCTAATCAATACGGCGGCAAGGAAAATCTTGAGGCTATAAATTTTATAAAGCACCTCAATACGGCAGTTCATATGTTCCACCCCGATGTGCTTATGTTTGCCGAGGAAAACACATCCTGGCCAAAGCTTACTCACCCTGTTGAAGAGGGCGGACTCGGCTTTGACTATAAATGGAATATGGGCTGGATGAACGATATGCTCCACTATATGTCGCTTAATCCGCTCTGGAGACCGTTCAATCACGACAACCTTACTTACAGCTTTTTCTATGCTTTTTCCGAGCATTTTCTTCTGCCGATTTCACACGATGAGGTTTCGCACGGCAAAGGCTCGTTAATAAATAAAATGCCCGGCGAATATGACGATAAATTTTCCGCAGTCAGAGCATTCATTACATATATGTATGCTCATCCGGGAAAAAAGCTTGTGTTTATGGGCACGGAAATCGGTCAGTTTGATGAATGGGACGCTGATTCCGGAATTCAGTGGGATTTGCTTTCTTTTGAAAAGCATTCGGAACTAAAGCGTTTCTTCTGCGATTTGAACAAGTTTTACCTTGAAAATAAGCCGTTTTACGAGCTTGATGCAATCTGGAAGGGCTTTGACTGGATTCACCACGACGACTACACCAACAGCGTAATTGCGTTCAAGCGAACCGACAGCGACGGCAATGAAATTATCGCCGTATGCAACTTCCAACCCGTAAAGCACGATAAGTATTATATCGGTGTGCCGAAATACGGCTTGTATAGTGAAGTGTTCACATCAGACGCCAAGGAATACGGCGGAACGGGCGTTTCAAACGGAAGTGAAATAATACCCGAAATGATGAAAATTCACGGCTGTAATCAAGGCCTTCCGCTTACTCTGCCGCCGCTTGGCGTAATTTACCTTAAATGCACAGGCGAGCTTGAGCCGGTTTCTCAGGACTAATTCAGTTTTCAAACCCATCAGGGGTTTTACGCAATACCGCAGATTAAAGCGGTAAATTGCTTATAATATGCATATGCTATAAAAATAAATCGGAGGTATTTCTAAATGTTTCCAAAACAGGAAGTAGTTGCAATGCTGCTTGCAGGCGGTCAGGGCTCACGTCTTGGCGTGCTTACAAGGAAGATTGCAAAACCCGCCGTTCCGTTCGGCGGAAAGTATCGCATTATTGACTTTCCTTTGTCAAACTGCGTAAATTCGGGTATAGAGGCTGTGGGTATTCTTACTCAGTATCAACCGCTTGTGCTCAATGAATATATTGGCAACGGTCAGCCTTGGGACCTTGACGGTATGCACTCGGGTGTAAACTGCTTAAGTCCCTATCAGGCTGTTGACGGTGCCGACTGGTATTCGGGCACTGCAAATGCAATTTATCAGAATATCAACTATATCGAGAGATATGACCCCGAATATGTTGTAATTCTTTCTGGCGATCATATTTACAAGATGGACTACAACAAAATGCTCGAATTTCACAAGGAAAAGGGAGCAGCCTGCACAATTGCGGTAATTGACGTTCCGCTTGACGAGGCTTCACGTTTCGGTATTCTCAATACATATGAAGACGGAAGAATCTATGAATTTGACGAAAAGCCCGAGCACCCCAAGAGCACAAACGCATCTATGGGAATCTATATTTTCAGTTGGAAAGAGCTTAAAAAGTATCTTGTAGAGGACGAGGCAAAGGAAAATTCAAGCCACGACTTTGGCAAGGACGTTTTGCCTGCAATGCTTGACGCCGGTGAGAAGATGTATGCTTATGCGTTTGAGGGTTACTGGAAAGACGTCGGAACAATCGATAGCTTGTGGGAGGCAAATATGGACTTGCTCGATCCGAATGTTACTCTTGACTTAAAGGACATCTATTCACGCAATCCCATGATGCCGCCTCACTATGTTTCAAGTGACGCAAGTATTCAGAATTCGCTTGTTGCCGACGGCTGCAACGTTTACGGAAATCTTGAATTTTCAATTATCTTTGCCGGTGTTACTATCGGTAAAAATGCAACGGTAAATTCTTCAATTATTATGCCCGGTGCAGTAATTGAGGAGGGTGCTGTTGTTCAGTATGCAATTGTTGCAGAAAATACGGTAGTCGGCAAAAATGCCGTAGTCGGCGAAAAGCCCGAAGATGTTACCGACCATGATAACTGGGGAATTACAGTAATCGGCGCAAACACAGTAATCGGTGAAAATACTGTTATCAAGGCTAAGGAAATGATAGAAAGCAATACGGAGGTGACTGCAGATGAGAAGTAATAATGTTCTCGGCTTTATATTTGCCGGTACGCTTGATGAAAAAAATCCGGAGCTTTCAGCTTCCCGTACAATGGCGAGTGTTCCGATTGGCGGAAAATACCGTCTGATTGACTTTGTGCTTTCAAATATGTCAAATTCAGGTATCAATAACGTAGGCATTGTTGCCAAGAGCAATTTTCTTTCTCTTATGGACCACGTAGGTTCGGGCAGTGCGTATGACCTTTCAAAGAGAAGAAGCAATCTTACAATTCTTCCTCCTTACGGCGGAAAAACATTTTCAAACTACGTTGAAACAATCTACAATATGCACGGATACATTGAAAACAGCCGTGAGGAATATATTCTTCTTTCACCTTCAAATATTGTGACCAATTTTGATTACAACAGCGTGTTTGATTTCCATTCAAAGAACAATGCCGACATCACACTTATCTATAAGCACGGCGTTGTGCCCAGCGGCTATGACAGACCGCTTACAATTGATGTTGATGAAAACGGTAGGGTTAAGCAGATTTTCATTAAACCCGAAAAAGATGATAAAAAGGTTAATCAGTTCTACGGCTCGCTTTTAATCAAAAAAGACCTTCTTATGGAGGAAATCAGAAATTCTCTGAGCCTTAATCAGCTTGATATTAAGCGTATTATTCAGAAATCAATTGAAAAATTCAACGTGTATGCTTATGAGAACACAGGCTACTGTGCGGCTATCAGCTCAATAAACGACTACTTTGAATTCAATATGGACTTGATGAAAAAGGAAGTAAGAGATGAGCTGTTTAATCCCAAGCGCCCGATTTACACAAAGGTAAGAGATGACGCTCCGTCAAAATACGGTCTTACAAGCAGCGTCAAAAATTCAATTATTGCACAGGGCTGTGTCATTGACGGCGAGGTTGAAAACTGCGTTCTCTCAAAGGGCGTTTATATCGGCGAAGGTGCAAAAATCAGCAATTGCATTGTAATGCAGGATACAAAAATAGGTTGCAATACCAACCTCAATTATGTTATCATAGATAAGGATGTTACAATCAAGGACGGACGTTCTCTGATGGGATTCGATTCGTATCCTATCTATATCGCAAAAAAATCTGTTGTTTAACTGGAGGAAAAACAAATGAGAATTTTATACTGTGCTTCGGAGGCAAATCCATATTGCGGAAGCGGCGGTCTTGCCGACGTAGCAGGAAGCCTGCCCCATACACTTTGCAGAAAGGGACAGGACTGCAGAATAGTAGTTCCGCTTTACGGCACTATTCCGCAGGAACTCAGGAATTCGCTTAACTTTATCACAAACTTTACTGTACCCGTTGCATGGCGTCATCAGTATTGCGGACTTTTCTGGGCAAGATGGCACGACTGTACTTACTATTTTATCGACAATGAATATTACTTCAAGCGTGGAACACTCTACGGTCACTATGACGACGCTGAGAGATTTGCTTTCTTCTCACGTGCAATTCTTGAAATGCTTCCGTATATCGACTTCCACCCCGATATTATTCATTGTAACGACTGGCAGACAGCTCTTGTGCCTGTTTACTACTATCTGTTCTATTCTCACAGACCTTGGTATTACAACATCAAGAGTCTTTTCACAATCCATAACATTCAGTATCAGGGCGAATACGGCTGGGAAGTTAACACCGAGTGCGTAGGAATTCCTGCTTCCGAAACGAAGATTCTTGAAATGAACGGCAAGCTCAATATGATGAAGGGCGCAATTGAAACCGCAACACGTGTTTCAACCGTTTCACCAAGCTATGCGGCTGAAATCAGAGACCCGTGGTATAGCTGGGGGCTTCACGACGAGCTTAATCTCCGTCACTACAAGTTGTGCGGAATCAAGAACGGCATTGATACCGTAAGCTACAACCCCGAAACCGACTATCAGCTTTACCGCAACTACTCAAAGGACGATATGAGCGGCAAGGGCGAGTGTAAGCGTGCATTGCAGGAGCGCTTGTGTCTTGAACAGCGCTGGGACGTTCCGATTGTCGGAATGGTTACACGTCTTGTTGCACACAAGGGACTTGACCTTGTAAGAATGGGACTTGAAGAACTTATGAACACAGAGAATATGCAGTTTGTAATTCTCGGTTCGGGCGATAAGGAGTATGAAGATTACTTCAACTATATGCAGGCAAAATATCCCGGCAGACTTTGCTTCTGTCACGGTTTTGTTCCCGAACTTGCAAGAAAAATTTACTCGGGCGCAGATATTTTCCTTATGCCTTCTGCTCAGGAACCCTGCGGTCTTGCACAGATGATTGCTCTGCGTTACGGTACAATTCCCGTAGTGCGTGAGGTAGGCGGACTCAAAGACTCCGTATTTGACAGTGCAGACAGATACGGCAACGGCTTTACGTTCAAGAACTACTACACAGCAGATATGCAGCTTGCAGTAAGACGTGCTCTCTGGGGCATTCGTGATGCAGGCGGCTGGAAACAGCTTATGTGGCGTGCAATGATGAGCGACAACAGCTGGGAGCGTTCGGCACAGGATTACATAAATCTCTACAACGATACACTCAAGTGGGCATAAATTAAAATAATAAGTTTTGCAGACTGCGGAAATTGAGTTTTTCGCAGTCTGTTTTGTTTTAATTAAACAAAAATTAAAATAAAAATATTTTTACAAAACGCTTGACAATACGACTTTTTTTTGATAGAATACTAACTGTTGCATCGGGATGTAGCGCAGTTTGGTAGCGCACACGTCTGGGGGGCGTGGAGTCGCAAGTTCAAGTCTTGTCATCCCGACCA
>CACXFS010000028.1 GCA_902766885.1 uncultured Ruminococcus sp.
CTCCCAAAGCAGGCGCGCTACCAGCTGCGCTACACCCCGATGTTTATTAAATTGTGATTGCTGTTGTGGTCAGCTATGTGGTCAAAGGCTATTTTTGACCGAATTATTAAGGAAGTCAAAACTCCCGAAAGCAAGGTATAATGCGGAGTTTGGAGATTTTAAAAATCTTACCGAACCCAAACCCGTACACGCTCCCAAACCAAGCACTCTACCAAACTGAGCTACACCTCGGTATGCTGCCGCTTTTGCGACAGCCTTATTATTATAACTTAGATTATTTGAATTGTCAACCTTTTAATTTACCTAAGCGTTTATGCTGTTGCCTATAAATATAACTTAAATCACAGCTGAATCGCCTTTACTTTATCACAAATTACCTTACAACGGTTGACTGCGCAAAGTAATATTCCCTGCATCTATCAACAATCAACAATTTAAAGCATAGATAATTTCAGAAATATTTCGTCTGCGGAATTAAAATAAGTCTTGCAATTATACACTTCCGCATCTTCTTTCGTTCTGAATCCCCATCCGTAAAGAGCTGCACCAAAGTCAATTCCTGCCTTTTCTGCGCCCTCGGCGTCAACGTCGCTGTCGCCGATTAAAATTGCATCTTCAACGCTCACGCCCGTTTGCTCACAAGCCTGCATAATTAAATCTTTCTTTGTCAGATTTGTATTGACATCGGTTGCGCAGACTGAGTCGAACAAATCAGCAATATCGTAAACCTCAAGCATATCCGAGGTAAACATTCTGTGTTTCTGCGTTGCAATCGCAATCTTACAGCCGTCTTTTCTGAGTTCCCTGAGGGTATTTTCAATGCCGGGATAAAGAGAGAACATCTCCTTGCCTTTTTGCGAGTAAAGCTTGCTGTAGTTATTCGCAGCGTATTCAATTTCGTCGTCCTTCATATCAAAAAGCTTTCTGAATCCCTGCTCAAGCGGAATACCGATAACACCGTACAATGCGTCGTGGTCAACAGGCTGATAGCCCATAGCCGTTGCAGTTGTGTTAAAGCAGTAAAGTATTCCCGGAGAGGTATCTGCTATAGTTCCGTCAAAACCAAAAATAACCAGTTTTTTCATATTATCACCCAAATAAACACACAATACAATTCGGTAAGCAAAGCTAGACCGATTTTATATAATTTCCCATATTAGAAGTATTACACCTTATGGATAATTATACCACTCAGGAATTATAAATACAATAGTTATTTTGTTTCATAAAATGCTGCATAAATCGATATATTTGTTCATAAATTTCACCGATTACCTTTTCTTTTAATTATTGCATTATTAATTTGAAAATTCTGTATAAACAGAGTATCTCTGACAATAATAATTGCGGAGGTGCTTCTATGAGCGATTATTATAACAGAAACAACGGGCGCAAAAAACGCAGCCGCAGAGAAAAAATCGGCTTTTACACAGCGTTTTCTATCTGCCTTATAGCCGTCAGTATGGCGATTTATTCAACATACAACACAATGTCAGTTCCGCAAAAGGCGACAAATCCGCAGACCGAAACCACGCAGGCACAGCAGGTAAATCAGGTTGTTACGGGAGTTACGGAAACGCTTGCCGAGCCGAAGCTTGACTCGACTATTCCGAAAGTGACAGCCGTTTCACAGGAGGAAACGACTCAGCCGTCAACTTCCGAAGCGTCTGAGGACGCACTTGAAACAATGCTTTCAACCGATTTGTCGCTTACCTATCCGCTGAAATCAAACAACATTATTCGTGAGTTCAGCAAGGAGAGCGTGTATTTCAAAACACCGAACGTGTGGAAACCTCATCTCGGTGTTGACTTTGCGGGCGAGCTTGGCGACGACGTCTGCGCAATGGCTGACGGTGCTGTCACAAAGGTGAGCGAGGACAAAATGTACGGCAAAACCGTTGAAATTTCCGTTAATGATGCGGTATGCATCTACAGCGGATTGGGCGATATCAGCGTAAGTGAGGGTGACACGGTTACGGCAGGCGACAAAATCGGCACCGTCGGCTCGGTACCATATGAGGCAAGCGACAAAAACCACATTCACGTTTCCGTAAAGGTGAACGGTAACTACGCCGACCCCCTTTCTTTTATCGGCAACAACAGCTGAATTTGAATGCATAATTCATAATGCATAGATCATAATTATTAATTAGTCTATCCGTTTTACAAGCTGAAATTAAATGCTCGGTTTTTGAGATAAACAATAATTTAGCCGAGTGCCTCGGGGGCAAATCGAGTGAA
This sequence comes from uncultured Ruminococcus sp., assembly GCA_902766885.1. GTDB lineage: Bacteria > Bacillota > Clostridia > Oscillospirales > Acutalibacteraceae > Ruminococcoides. The sequence goes on from CACXFS010000028.1 coordinate 2,242, forward strand.
AAAGTCAGTTGTTTGGAAAAAATTGTTGCACGAATTTTAAGTTGATATAAACGCAACGTTTCGGGACGTCAAGGATGCCGTCCCCTACGGAGATATAGGAAACATTTGCATTATAGTCGTCCCCTACGCTTGTTCGTGAGTGTTTAATTCCGCATTCCGAATTACGAATTATGCATTAAAAAAGCAAGCCCTCGTTTCGTTTCAGGGGCACAAAAAATACGGAGGATACAATATTGTGTCCTCCGTTTTTTGTTTGATTAATTTTTCGGCATAAAGCCGCTTTTGTGTGATTTTATGTCAAATGAAAAATAACCTAAATTATATTTTCAAAATTAAAATTTCTCAAAATAAATGATTATCTTTCACTCTCGTGCCATTCTTCGTTACCGAAGATAAAATCATCAAGATCCATAACGATGAATTTCATATTCACACCTCCTTCATAAACATTATAGTATATTCAGGAAATGGTCATATATGCAGGTTATTTTTTATTGAGAATATCAAGATAACTCAAAATAATCTCAACAGCCTGATCGGTTGAAATATGCGTGCTGTTAATACACAGGTCGTAGTTATCAGCCAGACCCCATTTTTTCCCTGAATAAAAACTGTAGTAATTTGCTCTTGCTTTATCTGCTTTGATAACCGCCTGTTTAGCCCTTGCAGGATCTATATCACGTCTGTCAACAGCTCTTTTCACTCTGCTGTCAATATCTGCATAAATAAATACCTTCACAATATTCGGATTGTCCTTCAAAACATAATCGGCGCATCTTCCGACTACTACAAAATTTTCCTTTTCTGCAAGCTCTTTAATAATCTTATGCTGTAAAATATAAAGACGGTCATTTACGGGCAAATCACCCATTGACGAAAAACCGTTGCCGTAGTTATAGAGTCCTACCGACAGCGAATACAAAAGGCTGTTGGTAGCCTTTTCGTCAACTTCATCAAACACTTCGGGAGAAATGCCGCTTTCCTTAGCGGCAAGCGAAATGAGCTCCTTATCATAGAATGGAATTTCAAGTTTCTTTGCAAGGGCTTCACCAATTTCGTGTCCGCCCGAACCAAATTGTCTTGTAATAGTGATAATTTTATCGCAGCTCATTTCATCAGCTCCTTCGGTATTTGCATTGTAAACACCAAAACGCTAAGTTATTATTCTAATACGCCATAATGTTTACACTTATATAATAACACATTTTCAGAAAAAATCCAGTCCTTTACATAAAAATTACAAATTTTGTATATTCTAAATAAATATTCTTGTTACATATTATACAAAAACACAATATAAATATTCCTGATTTGAGTGAAAAATATATGTAATTCTGCAAAAATCAGTTAATTATATAACAAAAGGGGCTGTCGAAAGCGACTTGAAAAATCATAATCTGCATAACTTTTATGCAAAAAACGGTTTCAAGCGCTTTTCAGGCAGCTCCCTGCTTGTTGATTTTTGTAGCTTTTCATTCGTAAACGGGCATATATTGCTCATATCTGAGCGCATATTCTGCACAAATCTGCAGTTTGTCAAAATCTGCTACGAGCGAGTTCGGCTTTTTAACATAGTCGTCCTGTTTCATCGGCACAAAGAAAATATTTTTTGTGTTCATCAGTCTGCCGATGTTCTGCGCAGACGCACCGAGTGCGTCGTTTGTTGCAACGCAGAGCAGAACGGGACGAAGTATTCTCAAATGTGATTTTGCCGCCATTGTCACCGACGTGTCGGTAACTCCGAGTGAGAGCTTTGCAAGCGTGTTTCCCGTGCAGGGTGCGATAATTAACAAATCGCACATCTTTTTAGGTCCGAGCGGCTCGGTCTGTACGGAAGTGTGGAGCACCCTTTCCCCTGTAATTTCTTCTGCTTTTTTTACCATTTCCTCTGCCCTGCCGAAGCGTGTGTCGGTTGAATAGGCGTTCTGCGACATAATCGGAATCACCTTGCAGCCTGAGTCAACTAACCTCTGCATCTGCAAAAAGGCTTTTGAAAAGGTGCAAAAGGAACCGCACATTGCAAAGCCTATGGTTGCTTTTGTCACCTGTAAACCTCCTCTATAATGTTGAAAACTGTTGTCTTTATAATTTCTCCTGCGGTCTTTGGCGCACATTTTCCGGGGAGCGACAATGCTCTTACCGCATCAAGCCTGAATTTGTGAGCCGCCTCAAAATCAACCCCTCCCGGAGCCGAGGCAAGGTCGATTATCAGCGTGTTTCTGTCGGTATTCATAAGCAGGTCTTTGTCAAAAATCAATGACGGCACGGTGTTGAACACAATGTCATAGCCTCTTATGCTCTTGAGTTTTCGTGTGTCACGCATCTTGTAGCCGAGGGCGGTGATATATGCAAAGTCGCTTTCCTTGCGGGCGCATACGGTTACGTCTGCTTCAAGCGAATGGAGGCTTTTTGAGAGGATTTTTCCTATTCTGCCAAAACCGACTACAAGACATTTACTGCCCGAAATTGTCCCCTCAAAGTTGTTCATTGCACATTCAATTGCGCCCTCGGCTGTCGGCAATGCGTTGAGAATTGCAAATTCATCTTTTGCGGCATAATCGAAAATGCGAGCGTTTTTCAGTTCGGGATATGCCTTGATGAATTTGTCACGCATTGAAACAAAAACAGGCTTTTTCATAAGCTCGCTTGTTTCTTCGTCGGTGAGAATTACGTTCCTCTCGGAAAACGGAGTATTTATACTGCGGTCTGCCCGAACGGACGGGAGCGGAAAAATCACAGCGTCGCTTTCAAAAATTGCCGTATGGACGTCTGCAAGAGTGAGTGCGCCCATACCCGAAAGCTTGTCAAATCCTCCCAGAATCACATCACAACAGTTGTCGGAAATTGACCTTGCAAGAAAGAGCTGACGCTTATCTCCGCCTACTATGCCAAACGCTTTTATATCGCTTTTTTTCATATAAAACACCCGAAATATTCGTTGTAACGGCACTTTTACACTGCGCCGTTTTGTTTATATCAAGTTTATATCAATATAATATGCAAAGCCTTATCAAGCGTGAATTTTAGTCCGTTATATAAGTCGAGTGCCTAACACACAAAACTAATTTCAAAAACAGTAAAAGTCCCGAAACCGTCTGAATAATCAGTAAAGTTTCGGGACTTTCTTTTGTAGAGCTTTTTGCTTTCAACTTTTTGTGTAACGGGATTTACGTTTCCCCACGTCACACGCTTTTTTCTGTCAAGCTCACGTTTTTTTGATTTTGAGAGCTTTTCGTATGGAACAAACTTTTTCATTTTATACACCTCCGTTTGTCCGGAACAGAAGTATATCATATTATCAAAAGTTTTTCAATGGATTTATGCGGAAATTAAGTTATTTTTCAATGGAATCGGTCTTGTAGATGAAATCAACCTTGCCGTTCATACTGTCGGAAATTCCGCTGTAGGTCTTGTAATGTGACGAAACCTCTGAAACAGCCTTGAGCCTGCTTACAAGTCCTTTTACGTCACCGTCTACTGCGTCAACAAGCACGTCAACGCCCTCTTGCTTGAATTTTTTGAGTCCGTCATTAAGCGACATTGAGCCATTTTTGAGCTGTTTTACTCCGCTTACAAGAGCACTGCTGCCCTCTTTGAGCGAGGCAACGCCCTGAGCAAGAGTCTTTGCGCCGCTGTTAAGCTCGCTTGTGCCGTTTTTGAGCGACTGTGCGCCGCTTTTAAGAGAGCCTGAACCGTCCTTTAATGTTTTAGTACCGTCTTTGAGAGTGACGGAACCGCTCTTTAGCTGTCCTGCTCCGTCTTTAAGAGCACCCGAGCCGTCCTTTAAAGCATATGTTCCGCTGAGAATCTGCTGTGCACCTGCGTTAGCCTTGTCAACGCCGTCTGTGTATGTGAGCACTCCCTGATAAAATTTATTGTAGCTATCGAGCTGTTCTTTGAGTGCAGAAAGTGATTGCTTGCCTGCGCTTGCTTTTTCGACAGCAAAGCTTATCTGACTCTGCACCTCGTCGCTCTGCATATTTGTATCAACAAGCGACTGAATCTGACTTTGTGTGTTGCTGTCAATTGTTGACTGAATCGAAGACGAGCTCATCTGAGTTGATACTGCGGTGTTAATCTGCACCTGTACCTCGTCGGGAATCTGTCCCGACGCTACGGCAGAATCGTACTGCTCGGCGGTCATTGAGTAGCCTGCCGACGCTAAAACCCCCTCTGTAACCTGCTTTCTGACTGCTGACTCAACAGCCTCTCTTATTACATCCTTCTGGCTGTTCACCGCAGCCGTTACGGTTTCAAGTGCAGTATTGTACGCAAGAGTTTTCACGCTCTCCTCGCTTAACGAGCCGATTAGCTTATCAAGCACCTGAGCGTAGTTTGAAATTGTCAGCTTATCAGCCTGAAGTCCTGCTGCGGCAATCTGAGTATCTGCTGTTGCAAGGAGTGTATCAAACACCTGCTTTGCACCCGAATTGAGCGACTCGCTGTTGTCTGAAATTGTATTAAGTCCCGATGAAAGAGTTGCAACATAGCCCTGCAACTGCGAAATACCCGAATCAAGACTTGCTGCACCGTCATTAAGAGAGCTTACACCGCTGTCGAGCAAATTTGCACCGTCTTTAAGCGTTCCCACACCGTTGTCAAGGTCCTTTGCTCCGCTTGCAAGTGCGCCTGCGCCGTTGTCAAGCTCTTGTGCGCCGCTGCTGATTTTTTCTGCGCCGTCATAAAGCTGTTCAACGCCTTCAATCAGCTCGCCCGATTTATCAAGCAGAGTTTTAAGTCCGTCATACAACTGTGATGAGCCGTCAATAAGCTGATTTGCGGCGTCAGTCAGTTCATCAAGAGAGTCGGACAACGAGTCAATTTTATCGTCAACCTTTGAAAAATCAACATCGCTGAACATATCGTTTGCGGCAAGCGTGAGAGTTGTTGAAAGTTCAAAGTTCTTTACGTCTGCTGTTATCTCCACATATTCGGGGATTTCAAAATCCTTGCTGTCTATGTTAAGATTTGACTGCATTTTCGGAAGTGCAAAGCCTGCAACGTATGTGTGACTTCCGTCGTTAATAACCTTGCCGTTTGAAACCTCAACGTTTCTGAAAACATCGTTATCGAGCATCATACCCGTAAGCATTACAAACGGAACGTAGATTTCTTCTTCCTTGCCGTCGATTTTTATTTTTTCGGACTGTCTGTTTGTGTAGTCAAAGCGGATTTTTACCTTGCCGCTCTGACCTGCAAGCTTATCTGCCGAAATTTTCTTGCCGTCAAGTGTATAGCTAACGGAAAGTCCGACAGGGAGTTCCGACTTTCCCGTACCCTGATAGTAAATGTCATTTCCGTCTGCGTTCCACTCGTACATATTGTTTTCGTTTACGGTGTAGGTTTCGTCACCTTTGACGTTTTCAATATTATCAAGGTTTGAAATATCTTCAAAGCTCTTTGCTTTTGCGGTGTTTTTAATCCAGTCGCTCACAATAACCTTTTTGGCTGAGCCGTCGGCATTGGCAATTACATAAACCGTTTCATTCTTGGAAAGCTTTTTGGTTTTGTCCTCCGAAACGGATTTTACATTTGAAGAAGTGTCCGAAATATTAGTATTTGTTGTTTCAGCACCAGTGCTCTTTGCACCTGCCGAGTACGACGCAGCACCTATTGTACTGCAAAGAATTGTAAGACTCAAGACGCCTGAAAGCACCTTTGGCATATATTTTTTTAAGTTACTCATTTACAGTTACCTCCGTATTGTTTTTCTTTGACTTAAAGCCCAATGTTGTCACTCCGATAACCTTATCAAACAGCATAAACATTGCAGGCAGAATAAGAATTACACAAAGTGCGCTGATTATTGCTCCCCTTGCCATAAGTGCGCAAAGCGAGCCTATCATATCAACGTCGGAGTAGATTGCAACACCGACCGTTGCGGCAAACAATCCCATTGCACTGACAATGATTGATGGGATTGAGGTTTCAAGCGCAGTGGTGACCGCAGTCTTTTTATCGTTGCCGAGGGAGCGTTCCTTTTTATATCGTGTAGTCATAAGTATTGCATAGTCAACCGTTGCGCCGAGCTGAATTGTACTTATGCATATAGGTGCGATAAACGGCAGTGACTCGCCCATATAGTGCGGCAGACCGAGGTTGATAAATATTGCAAGCTCTATTACCGCCACAAGGACAACCGGCAGGCTGACGCTCTTTTCAACCACTGCTATGATTAAAAAGATAGCGATAATCGAAATCATATTTACAACCTGAAAATCAACCGACGTAATATCAATCAAGTCATTTGTGCAAGCCGCCTCACCAATCAGCAGACCTCCATCGTCGTATTTTCTGATTATGCTGTTAAGCTGTTCAATCTGTTTGCCCACCTCGTCGGAGGCTGTCTGATATTCCGAGTTTATCAGCATAAGCTCCCAATTGTCGCTTTTAAGAATACCAGTAACAGATTCGGGCAGAATTTCTTCGGGAACAAGCGAGCCTACTACGCTTTCAAGCCCGAGAACATATTTTACTCCGTCTACCTTCTCCATTTCTTCGGTCATTTTCCGCACCTGCTTTGCAGGCAATTTTGAGTCGGTGAGCACCATGTGAGTAGTACCTACGCCAAACTCCTCTTTGAGCTTTGTATTTGCAATTACGTTTGACATATCCTCGGGCAGGCTCTTTGACAAATCGTAGTAAACCTCGTTGTTTGTGTTGCTGTAGCCGTAATATGACGGATAAATTATCATTGCAAACAGAATAAGAAAAACGGGGAAAATTTTAATGATACCTTTTGCAAGCTTTTTCGTTGACGGAATCAGCGACCTGTGCATTGTCTTTTCAAGCGGCTTGTCGAGCACAAGAATAAGTGACGGGAGAATTGTTACGCAGCCGATTACGCCGAAGATTACGCCCTTGGCCATAACAATTCCGAGGTCACGTCCGAGCGTAAAGGTCATAAAGCAGAGTGCAATAAAGCCTGCAACGGTTGTAATGGAACTTCCGAGTACGGAGCGTGTTGTCTCCTTGATTGCAACAGCCATTGCGGTTTTGTGGTCGCCGAAAATCTTCTTTTGCTCTCCGTAGCTGTGCCACAAAAAGATTGAATAGTCCATTGTTACGGCAAGCTGAAGAATAGCAGACAGTGCTTTGGTGATGTACGAAATTTCTCCGAGGAAGTAGTTTGAACCGAGGTTCATAAGTATTGCCATTCCGATACTTGCAAGGAAAACGAACGGGATAATCCAGTTATCCATAAATATCATCATTGCAACAACGGCAAGAATTACTGCAATTGCAACGTAGATTGCTTCCTGTTCTTCACACAAATTTCGCAAATCGGTAACCATTGCCGATATGCCCGAAACAAAGCATTGCTCGCCTGCAACGGCTCTGATTTGCGTTATAGCGTCCATAGTTTCATCAGCCGAACTTGAGGTGTCAAAGAACACAGCCATAAGCGTTGAATTACCCGAATTGAACGCATCGTAGATTTTGTCGGGAAGCACCTCCATAGGGATTGACATATCAGCTATGTCGTCATACCAGAGTACGGTTGCTACATGGTCAATCTCCTTAATTTTTTCTTCTGTTCTGACAATGTCCTTTTTGTCCATATCCTCAAAAATCAGGAATGAAAACGCACCCTTGTCAAAATCCTCAAGAAGGTAATCCTGTCCCTTTATAGTGTCAAGACTATCGGGAAGATAATTGAGCATATCATAATTGACACGAGTGAATATCATTCCGAGCGCCGACGGAATGAGCAGCAAAATTGCGACAATCAGAATTGCTATGCGGCTTTTTACAACCGCTTTTCCGAATTTCATCTTCAATTACTCCTTACAGTATTTTCTTATCCTATTATTGTATTAATGAAATAGATAAAATAAAATAGGCACAAAAAAAATCGTGCCTTGTTTTTAGGCACGAAAGCGATTTTGTCTAAAAGTCGAGCACCTCGACACGCAATTCAAGCAGACAGATTGATATTATAAAACCTTCTCTACCCGACCAAATCAGAGCAGTTTCCTATAAAGTGAAGAACAGACATTCAGCTTGAAATATCTGAATGTCTGTTCATTAAATGTATTATTTATTTTTTTGAGCTGTTCTTAAACGCATTTTCCATTGAGCCGTCAAAAAGCTCACAAATTCTGCGCAGCTTAATGCTCAAATCATACTTCATACCGCAGCTCAGCCAGTCAAGCACAAAGCCGACAAGCAGACTTTTGTAATACATTGCAATAACTTCTTTATCGTCATCGCTTATTTTATAGTTTCCCGAAACGGCGTCTATGTACTTTGAAACTGCGTGCTGAGATACTCTGTTGAGATACTGCTCAAACAACTCCCTGTTCGCCGAATTGTAAATGTGCATCATAGCAGTTTTGTTTTCCAGCGCAAAGTCAATTGCCGAGAGCAGACAGTCAAAAATTGTATCAGACTCGGTCTGCGACTGAATGAGCTTGTCGGTCTCCTCGGTAAAAATTTCTTCAATAAGCGACGGAATATCACTGAAATGATAGTAAAAAGAGTTACGGTTAATTCCGCAGTCCTCAACAATTTCTTTAACCGTAATTTTATTCAGCGGTTTTTTATTCAGCAGTTTCATAAAAGAAATCTTGATTGCGTATTTTGTAAAAGAAGGCATATTTCTCCCCCCCGAAAAATAATGTTTCTGTTACATTATATATTAGCACAAAATCTTCAGCTTGGCAAGAATTGCACCACTGTCAGAACGCAAAGAGCTTACTGCTCCGGCACAACGGCAAAGAACACAAGGTCGCTGTCGCTGTCGTTGATAAGGCTGTGTGAGTGACCTTTCGGACAGTAGTGGCACATTCCCTGCTCAACGGTTTCGTACCGCCCATCGTAAAGCACCTTTCCTTTGCCGCTTAAAAAGTAGATAATCTCGCTGTTTGTTTCGTGGGTGTGGAGTCCGATTGTCGCTCCGCTTTCAAGCACACCGTGCAAAATTCTGTTTACACCGTCAAAGTGCATTTTTGCAGAGATTGACTTTTCTCCGCCCTTGAAATTCGGAATTACTGTTGCTTTTTCATTGTTAAAATCAATAATCATAATACTTTCTCCTTAAATCATATGATAATACGGACAAATATCCTCATAGCTGCCATTCTTCATAAGAAAACCCTGCGGAATTGTTCCGAGTTGAACAAAACCGAGCTTTTCATAAAGATGACGTGCCGCAGTATTTGTCTTTACAACGGCATTGAATTGCAAAACCTTAAAGCCGTGGTTTTTTGCCTGCACAAGGCAGTCCTTGACAAGCATTTCACCTATTCCCTTGCCCCGTGACGAGGAGCTTACAGCATAGCTTGCGTTTGAAATATGACCGCATCTGCCGACGTTGTTGGGGTGCAGAATATACAAGCCGACAATTTCACCGCTTTCGGTATCTTCGGCAACTCCGCAATATGTCTGCGATGCAAAAAAGATTTCTCCGCCTGTTTTGTCAAGAATTTCCGTCTGCGGAAATGCAACACCCTCCTCGACCACCTCGTTCCACACACGGTTCATCTGCAAAATATCTTCGTTGCGGTAAGTTCTTATAACAATACTCATAACGCACACCCTTTCAAGATTATTTTACCATTGTATCACGAGTATTGCAACGGCTATTTTGTTATGCCGAAACTCAATAACAGGTGCTTTTGGTTTTGTAATTTGCATTATGAAGTGTCTTGAAGAAAGTAATATAAAATGTATAATTATATTGTAATAAAACTATGGAGGCAAAGAAATTAAATGTCTGAAAAACGAAAATATACACTCGGCGAGGAAATTTTCAACTCGGTTTCACACGGCATAGGCGCCGCTCTTTCAATTGCAGGAACGGTTGTGCTGATTATAGCGTCAGTCATTCACACCAACGCTTGGGGAATTGTCAGCTCATGCATATACGGAGCCTCGCTGATTATTCTTTACACAATGTCAACTCTTTACCATTCATTCACAAACAAAAAAGCAAAAGCTTTTTTCAGGATAATGGACCACAACACGATTTTTCTTCTGATTGCAGGAACGTATACACCGATTACGCTTTATTACCTTAACGGAGTTATCGGCTGGATTCTGTTCGGCGTTGTGTGGGGTGCGGCAATATTCGGAATTGTTATGAATTCCGTCAACCTTGAAAAAGCGAGAATTCCATCAATCTTCTGCTACGTTGCAATGGGCTGGGTTATTATTTTTGCAATCAAGCCGCTTATTGCGTCAATGCCGAAAATCTCGCTTATTTTTCTGATAGCCGGCGGAGTATTTTACACGCTGGGAATAATATTTTACGCAATAAAAAAGGTAAAATACTTCCATTCCGTCTGGCATCTGTTCACAATTGCCGGAAGTGTTTTCCACTACTTTGCAATTCTTCTCGGATTCTGGAACATCTGATTTTTTGAAAAAATGCCTGATAGTGTTGAAAAAACGGTTGGTTTCAGGGAATTAAATTAATAACGTAAATTCTTATAATTTTTGTAAATTTGTTCTTGACAAAAGAATTTAGTTATGATAGAATAATTCTTGCTGAAACAACATAATTTCAACACGGAGAGGTGTCCGAGTGGTTTAAGGAGCTAGTCTTGAAAACTAGTGATCCCGCGAGGGACCAAGGGTTCGAATCCCTTCCTCTCC